>JAQBZZ010000052.1 GCA_027622595.1 Chloroflexota bacterium | reverse complement strand
CACATAAACCCAATCGTAGCATACGCCGAGTGCATTGTAAAGACATAACGGTAACACTACACTAGCTTCCCCGCGTTGCGGCTGCCTCCCGGGCCTCTTTCTGAGCGCGTGTCTCACGCGGCCATGAACGCTTCTTTGCGTCCGTAACGTGTACGGTCAGCTTGCCAAAGCTGGCGATCTCCATCTCCACCGTATCCCCGTCCTGCAGCGGGCCAAGCCCGCGGTGGTTGGTCCCGCATGCGACCACGTCGCCCGGCTCAAGGGTGGTGATCCAGCTAATCCACTCCAACAACTCGGGAATCTTATGGGCCATGCCGCTGGTCCTGTAGTCCTGCCTGAGTTCTCCCTGGACGCTCAGACGTACCTGCAGGTCAAGCGGATCGGTCACCTCGTCGGCCGTGACTAGGGCAGGGCCCATTGGCCCGAATGTGTCCCACGATTTGCCGATGAAGAAGCTGTCACGCCCGGCGGGGCCGACTCCCCGGCAGGAGACATCCATGAAGTTGACGTACCCGAAGATGTGGTTGTAGGCGTTCTCCGCCTTTATGGCGCTCGCCCTCTTTCCGATGACGATGCCCAACTCCGCCTCGTGCTCAAAGACGGTGGCAGGAACATCGGGGAGCACAACGGTATCCCCGTTGCCGATGACGCTGCTGGAAGACTTGTTGAAGGCGTTGATGGGCGGAGGCTCAGTCTGCGTCTCATCCTCCATGTAGTTCACAGCCATGCACGCCAGTCGAGCCGGACGGGGGAGCGGCGCCCGTAGACGCACCCCGCTCACGGGGACACCTGTGGAGTTGTTGGCGAGACTCTCCAGGGCACCGCGATATTTGTCAAAACCCTCAATGAGGCTGTTCATCATCTCCTGAGGCGTATGGTGAGGGATATCGTTCGCCACCGAGGAAGCGTCTATCACCGTCTCTCCCTGTAGGACTCCAAGGCGAAAGTCATCACCGAATAGCACGAGTTTCATTCTTTTCTCCTTTTTCCGAATACAGGCCTTTTCGCAAACCTCTTCACGTTTTTACATTCTTTACAATCTTTACATTCAGGGGGACGCCCAAGTCCGCGGAAATGCCCTCCAGGGACTGGTAGGTTGGCAGGTCAAGGGGAATTCCGTTGGCAAGGCGGTCTCGCTCCGCCTCCCACTCGGTCTCGCCGTGGACGTAGATGCGCTCCCAGCCAGGCAGCCTCTCCGAACTGCGGATGACGCGGAACATCTCGTCCATCTCCGTCTTGAACTCCTCGACGGGGCGAAATCCGTCCACCAGCAACGCCCCGAAGAAGTGGCCCGTGTTGGACGCATCGCCTACGGATCGTTCCTGCTCGGCCCTGGCACCCTCCGGGGTCAGCTTGGACGCGGTTGCCCCAACCGCTGCTCCTGAAAGAACGCCCGAGAGAATGTCCACCAAAAGCATGAGCCCGTAGCCCTTGTGTCCGCCGGTTTCCCTCAGTCCGCCAAGGGGAAGAATGTAGCCTCCGCCGTGCCGCTCGGCAGGGTTGGTGGAGGGAACGCCATCGCCATTGATGATCCAGCCAAGCGGTACGTCATGGTTGCGTCTCTGGGCAATCTGTAGCTTTCCTGAGGCGACGACTGTTGTTGCAAAGTCCATCACGAAGGCTGGCGGCGTGTTGGTCGGTGCAGCCACGGCTATGGGATTGGTGCCGAAGAAGCCGGTGCGTCCACCTGTTGGAGGCGTGTTGCCGCCGCTGCCAACGTTTGTCATGCAGAAGCCGATCATGTCGTGCTCAAGGGCCATTCTGGCGTAGTAGCCGGCTATTCCGAAGTGTGAGCTGTTTCGCACTGAGACGAAGCCGGCTCCGGTGGCCTGGGCCTTACGAATCGCCACCTCCATTGCCCGCTTTCCGACGATCATCCCCAGGCCGTTGGCGCCATCCACCATGGCCGTCGACGGCAGTTCGTGGACGATCACGACCTCAGGGTTGATGGTCATGGCGCCGCTCTTGAGCCGGTTCACGTATCCGGCCAGACGGGGTATTCCGTGGGACTCAATGCCGTAGATGTCGGATTTGACAAGGACGTCCGCTGCATCGCGGGCGTTGGCCTCCGTCAGTCCGAGGGTGGTGAAGACCGAGACGACAAACTGCTCCAATCGCCTGGCGTCAACCACAACGCTATCAGCGTCTGTTTCCACTGCCAAGGAACACCTCCTTACACCCGGTGTGGCACTGTATTCTACACCTCCGGGGTTTTGTGAAAACCCTCAGATGCATGATTTGAGCAGCATCACCTCAGACTGCTTGCCACTCCCTGCGGCTTCCTCATCAGCAACAGGAGAGGGAAAGCCATCAGGATTATTGCAATGGAGGCATAGATAGCCAGGTGGTATGAGCCGGTGGTGTCGAAGACCCACCCGTAGAAAATCGGCCCCATCATGCCTGCGCCAATGGCGCCTCCCTGCACCAACCCCTGGAGCGATCCGAATGAGCGTGCTCCAAATATCTGCATGATGAGAAATGGGCGAAGGGGTATGGTGCCGCCGAAACCGATCCCGAAGAGCAGTATGAACAGGCCCACCAGCCAGATATGCGAAGGGCCGACCATGGTGAGGAGAAACAGTCCAACCAGTTGGAACGATATGAGGCCGGCCATGACTAGTCTAAAATCAACCATGTCCGCCAGAAACCCGGAGCTGATCCGGCCTATCCCGCTGAGCAGGAACATGATTCCCAGGATGCTCGCTGCCTGGGCAGAGCTGTAGTTCATGTCCTCTAGCATTGGGATTAGATGGACCATCAGGCCGCTGATACCCATGAATACAGCGGCGAATAGCACGATGAGGACCCAGAAGTCCCGTGTATGCACAGCCTGTCCCACAGTGAGTCCGTCGGAGGCTCCTCCTACTGCGAGTCCGCGTCTACCAATCTCGCTTCTTTCTGCTTCTTCTTGTGTGGCTCCGTCCTGAAAGTAGCCGTAGGGTTCCGGTCTGGGACGCGCCACAAAGCCAAGAGGGACTCCCACAACAATCAGGCCGGCACCCAGCATTATTATGGATACGCGCCAGCCAAACATCCCCTCCAAGACCGCCACCACGACGATGAACGGGCCACCCAGCACCGGACCCAACATGGCAATGCCGAGTGCCCGTCCCCGCAGCCTGCTGAACCAGTTGGCGACGGCAACCGCCCACGAGACGCCGTGAGAAGCACCACTTATGCCAAAGGAGGTGATGAGGAAGGCGAGATAAAAGGTAAACAGCGAGTTGGCGTAGCCAATCATGATCATTCCCAGCCCGCCCAAAATCACCCCAGTCACGATGATGACTCTGGGTCCCCACCTATCGACAAGGAAACCTATCGCCGGGGCCAACAGGCCGGACTCCAACTGACGTAGGGAAAATGCTCCGGAGGTCATTGCCCGAGTCCATCTGAATTCGTGGAGGATGGGGAGGAAAAACACCTGGAAGCCCTGGAAGAACACTATGGATAGGTAGAAGTTAAGCGCAACGCTGCCGGTTACAATGTACCATCCGTAGAAGACTTTTTTCCTCATTGGCGCGGAATCTCTGGGTTCGTTTTACTCATAATTCAGGTCCGTGGCCCTTCTGTGGCCGGGTTATGGTTAGCCGGGTTATGGTTAATTGGTAATAGTGGGCTGAGGGTTCAATTTTGCTGCATTGGAGAGTACCACTCATGGCTCATGGTGTAAACGGTCAGCGAGCATAAAGATGGCATAAGGCACACCGTGTACATCGCTTGGATGCTACCAGGCAGATTAAAAGTGATTAAATCAATACGGTGCGGCCAGGAAGGCCGCACCGTATTGGAACTTCCCATTAGAGGCCCGTTTTATTAGACAGAGCCACCAGCCATCGCTGGTATAAAGTGGATTTCGCTGTCCTCGTTGACGCGCTCGATCATGCCAAGGTTGGATGTTTCGCCGTCTATGACAACAGCTATACCCGGATCGATGTCATCGTCTTCGCACAACTCCTCCTTCATTCCAGGGAACTCTTTTTCCAGGTTGTTCACAATCTGGCGCACAGTGGCACCAGCGACACGGACTTTATCCTTCCCGCCGGTGATCCTCTGCATTCTTGGCGACATCCATACTTCAGCCATTGTTAGCTTCCCCCGTTGACTTTGTTTGCCTCACTCTTCCAAGACTCTTCCATTATACGTCCTGGAGACATTGGCATGCTAGTCATCCGAACCCCGGTGGCATGTTGAATTGCATTGGCAATTGCCCCCATGGTAGGAACAAGCGAGACTTCACCCACGCCACGGACACCGTATGGATGTCCTGGGTTGGCGACTTCCACCAGCACCGTATCGATCATAGGCAAGTCCAGGCTCACGGGCATACGATAGTCAAGGAAGCTGGCATTCATCATCTGGCCTTTGTCGCTGTAGTAGTACTCCTCGTTCAAAGCCCATCCAATCCCCTGTACGGCAGCCCCCTGGATCTGACCCTCGACATAACTGGGGTGAATGGCCTTACCAACGTCCTGCACTGCCGTGAACCGCAGAATCTCCACCTTGCCAGTCTCCGGGTCCACTTCCACGTCTACTATGTTGATAGCAAAGGCTGCACCAGCCCCGCCCGGGTTGAGGTTGGCTCTTCCAGAGATTGGGCCACCGGTGGCATTGAGCCTGGCGGCCAGGTCCTTGAAGGTGAATCTCAATTCCTGGTCAGACTTATTCTGAAGGACACCATCCTCGAACTCCACTTCCTCAACAGGGATATCCCATATCTTGGCGGCACGCTCAATCATCTGTTGCTTCACGTCCTGGGCTGCCAGATAGCAAGCTGCCCCTACCTTTTGAGTGACGCTGCTTCCACCTGCCCCGGTGCTGAATCCAATGGAGTCAGTATCTCCAACGGAAGGCCTGATGTCCTCGGAGGCAAGTCCCAGTGCCTCCGCTACTTGCATAGCCATTGCCGCCCTGCTTCCCCCGATGTCCGGTGCACCCTCAATGAGGCTTACTGTCCCGTCGGAGTTTACGTTGACGATAGCGCTGGCAGGTCCTGAGCCGTTGCCCCAGAAGCCGGTGGCTACACCGCGGCCGCGATTGGGACCGCCGAGCGGCGAGGAGTAGTGTGCGTGCTCCCTGGCAGCCTTCAGAGTCTCATCATAGCCAATCTTGGCAAACACCGGACCGGTCACCTGCCGGCTACCTTCGTGAGGTGCATTGAGAAGGCGAAACTCCAGAGGGTCCATGGCGAGTTTTTGGCACAGTTCATCTATGACCTGCTCTGCGGCATATGCAGCCATGGGAGCTCCCGGTGCGCGGTAGGCCGCGACCTTGGGCGTGTTGCATAGAACGTCAAATGCCTCAATGTAGCCGTTTGGAATGTCGTATGGAGCAAACATGCAGCGCGCTCCACCACCGACAGATGAACCGGGGAATGCCCCGGCCTCATAGATCAGGTGTGCCTCTGCGGCAGTTATCCGCCCTTCCTTGTTGACTCCAATTTTGACCTTGATGTCGGCGCTCGAGGTGGGGCCGGTCGCCGCGAACACCTCTGCTCGGCCCATGGCAATCTTGACCGGCTTGCCAGTCTTCTTGGACAGCATGGCAACCACCGGCGGCAAATAGCTGGTCCCCTTTCCCCCGAAGCCCCCACCGATCTCCATCGGTATGATCTTAACCTTGGAGGTCGGCAGACCCAGTAACTTCGCGGCATCCTCGCGTACGCCAAACAACTGCTGGGTGCTGGTCCATATCGTCACATACCCGTCCGTACCCCAACTCGCCGTAGCGGCATGGGGCTCTATGTATCCCTGGTGTACCCGCTTGGTATGGAACTCCCGTTCCACTATCAGGTCTGCCCCTTTAAATCCCTCGTCCACATCCCCGAGCTTGAACTCGAAGTGATTGGCGATATTGGTGGCTTTCTCCGCGGGTTCTTCTCCCCATCCCCCCGGCCCTGAGGCACTCGACCTGGAAACCAACAACTCGTGGAGGATGGGGGCGTCCGCCTTCATAGCGTCCTTTGTCGTTATGACAGGAGTCAATACCTCGTACTCCACTTCGATGAGAGACAGGGCCTCCTCGGCAATGTGCTGACTGGTTGCAGCCACCGCGGCTATCGCGTGTCCGATATAAAGAACTTTCTCCCTCGCCAGGATGTTCCGGCTTCGAAACCCTATGTTGGCAAGTGATCCCTCCTCCTGGTCAACCAGTTTGGCGGAAAGGTTCGGCAGGTCATCAGCAGTTACCACTGCCTGGACACCAGGCAATTTAAGGGCCTTGCTGTAATCGATCTTCTTGATTATGGCGTGGGCGTGAGGGCTCCGAAGTATTTTGCCAACGAGCATGCCAGGCAGGTTGACATCGTTGGCATACCTGGCACGACCGGTCACCTTGTCCCAGCCGTCGTGGCGGATCGGCCTGGTGCCCACCACCTTGAATTCTTTGTTGGATAGCACGATATTTGGTTTGTAGTCCAGCATATTTCCTCCGTGATGTGGTATGTATTAGCTTGAAATGCTATTAACGTTCTTTTCCTGATTATAATGTACCATAAACGGGTCGATTCTTACCAACCCCAAAAATGTCTCAGTAATGGTCTTGACGGCCTTGCGATGATGGAGTAGAAGATTTACCACTTCTTGAAATATCCAGGTCGTGTGAAATCTTACGAGAATCTGAAGTTACCCCAACCGATGCGCAGCCGTCCCGAGAGTACCTGCTCAACCAGGTGATAGATATCCTGGAGGAGGTTACCCGTTCCGGCCCGCGTGCTGTATCGCCTGAATGGTTCACCCTTGACCTGAGTATGCCGCAGGTAAGAGTGGTCTTTCTCCTGCTTCAGGAGAGGTCACTGCACATGAACGAGTTGGCCTCTGCTCTGGATGTTTCCATGTCAAGGGCCACCGGGCTGGTGGACCGGCTGGTGGAAAAGGACCTGGTAAATCGCTGGCCGGACCCTGATGACCGCCGTTCGGTGCTGTGTGCCCTCACGGAGCAGGGAAGTGAGTTGGGGCACGGACTTCTGGCGGCACGGCGCTCCCGGTGGGAGGAGCGTCTGGCAGCGTTGTCTCAGGCCGAGTTGAAGAAGGTATGGAAGGCCATGGAACTGGTACGCAGTGCCGCCCGCAAAGCAGTGCATGAGACCGAGCCCATTCTTGCGAACGCCTTGCGTCGCTAGTTGACATCCGGCTGCTTAGCAGCGGATGGTCAGCTATTGAATTGAAATGTGCAGTTACTAAGATGAAACACAGTACGAGGAACAGATAATGCAGCCGCCTATAAGAGACAGGGCAACCAGAGAGATGGAAACAAACGGGAGCGCTAAGGCTGAGAACGGCGCCAGCAATGGTCACAACGGCGCCAGCCAAGTTGGTATGGGCGGCATGGGAGGTGGAAGAGGAGCCCCTATCTCATTCCGCAACCTGAGGACATTCAGCTCATTCAAGAACCCCGTATTCAGGCTCTTCTACGGGGCCATGATTGGCCAGATGGCCGCCATGAACATGCAGATGATCGCCCGCTCCCTGCTGGTCTATGAGCTGACCGGGTCGGGCACGGCTCTGGGTGTCATGGCCCTTGGCAACTCTCTGCCAATGCTCTTTTTCTCCCTCTTCGGAGGCGTCATGGCCGACCGTGTCCAGAAGAAGTACGTCCTCTGGGTGGGCCAGGCTGCCTCGGCCATTGTTTCCCTGGCTACCGCCCTGGCCCTGGTATTCGACCTCATGAGTGCAGACCGCTCGGGCTCCTGGTTGATTCTGGTGTTTGCTGCCCTGTTCCAGGGGACCATACAGGGTCTCATGATGCCCTCCCGCCAGGCCATGATAGCGGACATCGTTGACCAGGAGAGCCTGATGAACGCCGTGGCGCTCAACACCTTCGGTATGAATGCAATGCGACTCCTGGCTCCGATACCAGTCGGCTTCATCATCTACCTGTGGGGCTTCGAGGCCGTTTACTTTGCCATGACAGGGATGTATGTGATGGCCGTGGCCTTCGTCACCTTGATGCCGAAGACGGGCACTGTGAGCCTGCGCGGGCGCGGTGCCGTTCGCGACATAGTGGACGGGCTCAAGTATGTTAAGCATGAGACCACCCTCCTCATCATCCTTGTTGTCACCTTCGTTGTGACCCTTCTCTCTATGCCCTACATGATGCTGCTGCCTGCCCTCACCGAGGATGTCCTCAAAGTGGACGAGAGAGGGTTTGGACTGTTGCTTAGCATGTCCGGCGTGGGAGCCATGCTTG
>JAQBZZ010000009.1 GCA_027622595.1 Chloroflexota bacterium | reverse complement strand
TGTCACTGCCAATGCATCCCACCCTTGCCCGCCAGCGTAGGTCAGGGTAGAATACGGCTGGCCTCAGACTTCCCTGCGTCGCAGCCCCGGTGACTGTACCACCTCAGGGTACTAGGGATTTGCAAAGTGTGCAAAGTGTGCAAAAACGGAGTGTGACGTGGCGGTACCGCTAACAACATCATCAGAAGAAGGCTCCAAAAAGCGGCGCTTCTTCTACGGGTGGTGGCTCCTGGGAGCCGGGACCTTGCTCTTGGCTATGCAGGGAGCTTTTATGGTCTACGGGTTCACCGCCTTTTTTGTGCCCCTGGCCGCAACGCTTGGCACCAGCCGCGGGGCACTATCACTGGCCTTCTCCTTCACCAGGCTTGAGAGTGCTCTCCTTGGCCCCCTCGGCGGTTACATGATAGACCACCTTGGCCCCCGCACGATGATGTATCTGGGTTTCACCATGCTGGGGATTGGGTTCTTCCTCTTCAGCCGGGTGGAGTCGTTGATGGGCTTCTACCTGGTGTTTCCCCTCATTGCTCTGGGGACCAGTTGGTCGGGATTCCTCCCGGTGGTCACGGCGGTCAACCACTGGTTCTCCCGAAGGAGAGGGCTTGCCACGGGAATAAGCTCTGCCGGAGTCAACATAGGTGGGGTGCTGGTAGCAGTGGTAGCCATCACCATCAGCACGTACGGGTGGCGTACGACTGCGGTGGCAATAGCAGCCCTAGCTTGGCTCCTCGGCTTTCCGCTGGCGACGATGATCCGCCACAAGCCTCAGCAGTACGGATACCTGCCTGACGGGGACGACCCAGAGGAGCTGGCCGCCTCCAGCGATGGCAGTGAAGACGGTGACGGCGCAGCCCAAGAAGCACCCGATTTCACAGCTTGGGAAGCCCTCAAAACACCGGCTTTCTGGGTAATCTCCGCCTGCCACAGCCTGTCGATACTCGTTATCGGAATGGTGACGATCCATGAGATACCACTGCTGGTGGATGCCGGAATATCCTTTGAGACCGCCGCCGCCGTTCTGGCATTTATGACTGGGGTTGCCGTGGTAGGACGCGTTGCCGGTGGCTACCTTGGCGACAGGCTTGGCATGAAGCCCGTGCTTGTGACCTGTTTCTTCCTGATGTCCGCAGGAGTTATCGTGCTTGCCACCTCCCGGACTGTGAGCCAGGCTATGGTCTTCGCCGTCCTGTACGGCCTTGGCTACGGGGCAAGGGCTCCCATTCTAATAGCCCTTCGGGGCGAGTACTTTGGGCCAAGGAATTTCGCGACCATAATGGGCCTTTCCCAGCCCATCATGATGCTGGGGTCGTTCTTTGGCCCCATAGCCGCCGGGATTGCCTATGATGTGCAGGGGAGCTACGTCATGGTGTTCACCGTCGTTGCCCTTATCAACCTCATTGGAGCGGCGCTGGTGTTCTTCATCAAGAAGCCCGCTATTCCTCAGCGCAAAGAGGCTTCTCCGGCAAGCAGCTAGGCCTGTCCACACCGCCTTCTGTCGCCGAGCTACCCCGCAGCCTTCACCTTCGCCCTGGCTTTGCGCTTTGGCTTGGGCTTAGCCCCGTTCTCTCGCCCCAGCAGTTCCTTCAGATACTGCCCGGTGTAGGAGTGGTCCATCCCAGCCACCTGTTCGGGAGTACCCGAGGCTATGAGGTATCCGCCCTTCTCTCCAGCGCCTGGCCCAAGGTCGATTATCCAGTCGGCGTTCTTTATCAGATCAAGGTGATGCTCTATAAGAACTACGGTGTTCCCGGAGTCCACCAGACGCTGCAGCACCCGCAGAAGGGCGGCGCAGTCCTCGAAGGAGAGGCCTGTGGTGGGCTCGTCCAGGATGTACAGGGTCTTGCCCGTGGCGCGACGGGACAGTTCGGTGGACAGCTTCACCCTCTGGGCCTCGCCACCGCTGAGGGTGGTGGCCGGCTGCCCAAGGCGAATGTACCCGAGGCCAACGTCGCTCATGGTCTCCATCTTTGAGCGAATCCGCGGGAAGTTCCAGAAGAACTCCAGCGCCTCGGACACGGTCATGTCGAGCACCTCCGCTATGGACTTGTCCTTGAATAGTATCTCAAGCGCCTCCCGGTTGTACCGCTGGCCCTGGCACACCTCGCACGGGACTGTGACGTTGGGGAGGAACTGCATCTCGATCTGGATATACCCTCCGCCAGCGCAGGCCTCGCATCTGCCCCCCTTGACGTTGAAGGAGAAGCGGCCGGGGGAGTAGCCCCGAACCCTAGCCTCTGGCACCGTGGCAAAGAGTTCTCGAATGGGGGTGAAGGCCCCTGTATACGTGGCGGGGTTGCTTCGTGGGGTGCGTCCGATGGGAGACTGGTCTATGTTCACGACCTTGTCTATATTCTGTATCCCCAGAATACTGTCGCATTCCCCTGGCTTGTCTCTGGTGTTGTTGAAAATCTGGGCCAGCTTTTTATATAAGACCTCGTAGATGAGGCTGCTCTTGCCGGAGCCGGAGACACCTGTGATGCATACCAGCTTACCAAGGGGAATTGGCACATCGACGTTCTTCAGGTTGTTCTCCCTGGCTCCTTTGACCAGCAGTTCCTGGCCGTTCCCGGCGCGGTACTCCAGAGGCAGCGGTATCTTCCGGCGGCCGCTGAGATATTGGCCGGTGATGGAGTCCGGATGCAGGGACACTTCTTCCACTGTGCCCGCGACCACAACGTTCCCCCCGTGCTCTCCCGCTCCGGGGCCCATGTCTATGATGTGGTCGGCCGATCGCATGATGGCCTCGTCGTGCTCAACGATGATGACGGTGTTGCCAAGGTCCCGCAGTCGTTTCAATGTGCCTATGAGTCTATGGTCGTCGACGGGGTGAAGGCCGACACTCGGCTCGTCGCAGACGTAGAGGACACCCATGAGGCCCGAGCCTATCTGGGTGGCTAGACGGATGCGCTGGGCCTCGCCGCCGCTGAGCGTGGATGCGGTGCGGTCCAGGGTGAGATAATCCAGTCCCACGTCCTTTAGGAAGACGAGGCGGGAATAAATCTCTTTGAGTATCTGCCGGGCGATGGTCTGCTCTCTAGCGCTCAGTGGCGAAACCTGACCGTTGCTGCCTGTTCCGTCCTCGCCGAGCCACTCCACCCACTCCATGCCCTGACCGATGGTCATGGAGGTCATCTGTATGATGCTCTTGCCGGCCACGGTCACAGCCAGCGACTGAGGCTTGAGGCGATGACCGTCGCAGGCAGGGCAGGGCCGGGAGGCCATGTATCGCTCTATCTCCTGACGAACGTAGTCGGACTCTGTGTCACGATAGCGACGCTCCAGGTTCGGAATCACGCCCTCGAATGTGGTATCCCAGGAGTATACCCGCCCGCGATGAGTGCGGTGGCGCATCTGCACCTTCTGACCTCGGTTACCGTACAAGATGAGGTCCAAATACTCCTGTCCCAAGTCCTTGACCTTTACGCTGGTTGAAAAGCGGTGAGTATTGGACAGGGACTCAAGGAGGCTGACATACCAGGGACTGGAGGTGCCGGACCTGGCCCACGGCATGACCGCCCCTTCCGACAGAGCAAGGTCTTTGTTGGGCATGATCAGTTCAGGGTCTATCTCCAACTTGAACCCGAGGCCGGTGCAGGTGGAGCAGGCCCCATGAGGGCTGTTGAAAGAGAAGGTACGCGGCTCCAGCTCACCCATGCTGATGCCGCAGTGGACACAGGCAAACTGCTCGGAGAAGAGGAACTCTTCACCATCTACTACGGATACCTGGACCACACCGTCGCCCAGTTTAAGTGCCTGCTCCACGGAGTCAGCCACCCGGTTGACTTCGGCACTGTCACCGATGACCAATCTATCAACCACCACCTCTATGGTGTGCCACTTCTGCCTGTTGAGGACGATGTCCTCGGAGAGGTCGCGTACCTCCCCATTCACACGCACCCGTACATAGCCGGCTTGACGGGCATCCTCGAAGATGTCCTTGTGCTCGCCCTTGCGGTGAACTACCTGGGGGGCCATGACCATGATGCGGCTATCTCTGGGCAGGTTGAGGACGGCGTCCACAATCTGTTGGACCGTCTGACGCTGCACCGGCCTACCGCACTGGTGGCAGTGAGGGCGGCCAGCGCGGGCATATAGAAGGCGCAGGTAGTCGTATATCTCGGTGACGGTTCCCACGGTGGAGCGGGGGTTGTGGGAGACACCCTTCTGGTCGATGGAGATGGCCGGAGAGAGGCCCTCGATGTACTCCACGTCCGGCTTCTCCATGCGACCAAGGAACTGGCGTGCATACGCGGACAGCGACTCCACGTAGCGGCGTTGCCCCTCGGCGTAGATGGTATCGAAGGCAAGGGAGCTTTTGCCGGAGCCGGATACACCGGTGATGACCACCAGCTTGTCACGCGGGATGGTGACGTCTATGTTCTTGAGGTTGTGCTCCCTGGCTCCCTTGACGACTATGTTTTCCTGAGGCATCTTTTGTCCTCTTGTGCTTTATTAACTGCCAACTGCAGGGCTTGCCTGCATTACGTTGCCCGAAAACGACTAACCAACATTGTACTACGCGCTGCACTTTTGTGGCAGGGTGCCATGGTGTGTTTACAGCAGAGATGGACTTAGCCTTGTTTGATTTGAAATGGAGAGAATATACTACATTGAGAGGTGTATGGTAGTGGCTTACAGCAGAAGGAGGCAGCAACGGGTTGGCGGGGGGCAATCCCCGGCGCCGGCAGACTCCAACGGACTACTCCAGCGCGGGGTGCAGGCACTTGCGGTTCTTGGTCTAGGCATCTCTGCCTATCTAACCTACCTCCACTACAGCGAGTCCACCGCCGCCCTGTGCACCGAGGGCTCCGGCTGCGACATTGTCAGAAGCAGCAGCTACTCCGCCATCCTGGGCATTCCCGTGGCGATGCTTGGCTTGGTGGGTTTTGCTCTGATCCTTGGAATATCCTTCAGCAAACTGTCCCCCTTCAGGAAGGGGCTGTCGCTGTACATCCTGGCCCTGACGGGGGTGACCTTTTCCGCCTACCTCACGTACCTGGAAGTAGCCGTCATCAATGCCATATGCCCTTACTGTCTCGTCTCCGCGTCGCTGATGGCGGGAATCCTGGTGCTGCTCCTGCTCCGGCGTCCCCTTGTGCCGGGCCTCTCAACGAATGCTCTCAAATGGTACAGCGGCCCTGTGGTGCTGGTGGTGGTGGCCGGCTCCACGATGGCCTACCGGGGAGCCGACACGGTGGAAGGCGAGGCAACAGCTTTCCAGATAGCCCTTGCCCAGCACCTAACGGCGGGGAATGCCGCCATGTACGGAGCATACTGGTGCCCCACTGCGCCGACCAGAAAAAGCTCTTTGGGAACGCCTTCGAGTACGTCAACTACGTGGAGTGCGACCCCAAGGGCGAGGCCGCCAACCCGGCTCTCTGCCAGCTAAAGGGCATAGAGGGCTTCCCCACCTGGGAAATAGGAGGCTCCTTCTATGAAGGGACGCGCTCCCTGGAGGAGTTGGCCCGTCTGTCTGAATATAGCCAGTAACCATCTCCCCAAGCATCACGGCGCCTGGGACTGACTCTCCTTCTCAGCCAGGATTTGCCGTAGCTCCTCCACTTCCCTCCTCAGGTTCCGCTGCCTCTGCGACAGGTAGTAGAGATAAGCGAAGAAGACTATCCAGGTGATGGTGTAAACGGCAAACAGGTACGGCAGATTGGCCTCCGGGTCGCTGGATTCCTGGTTTGTGGGCTGGGCGGAGATGTCCTGCTGCGCCATCGCGGGGATGGCCGTAGAGGACAGAAAAATCGTCGCTATAATGAGCAACGCTATCAGCGGTTTGGTGACTATTCCTTTCATATCATCTCCTGTCGGAATTCGATTATCTCAGTGATTCGGCGAGGCCGCGGGCCAACTCCACTTCGTCCTCACTCTTTCGCAGGGAGAACCTGTCGGTCAAGAGATATACGAAAAGTAGCGTGAAGGTCACAGCGGCTATCAGAAGGAGTATACGCATGGATGAGTCAAGCTCTCCCGTGGCAGCTGGCCCCACGATGACCTGAGGGTGGACGGTACGCCACAACTTCACGGAGTAGTAGACTATCGGGACATCTATGAAGCCAATTATCCCCAAAACCGCGGCGTAACGCGCCCCCTGGTCTCCCGGGGGAGAGTAAGCACGCAGCATGAGATAGGCCACGTAGATGAGCCACAGCATCAGCGAGGTGGTAAGCCGCGGCTCCCATGTCCACCACACGCCCCAGATGGGCTTGGCCCATATTATCCCCGTGATGAGCAGGAGGGTCGTGAGCAGCACTCCTATCTCCGCCGCGGAATAGGCCAACTGGTCCCACTTGCTGGTTCTCTTCCACAGGTATCCAACGCTTCCCACCAGGACAATGAAGAAAGCGAGGAACGCGACCCAGGCTACGGGGACGTGAAAGTACATTATCCGCTGTACTGTTCCCTGTATGTTATCCGTGGGAACCCACATGAATACGAGATACAGTACCACCAGCATCATGGTCGCACTGACGACAAACAGTCCATTTTTTAGAACCGCACCTATAGGCATCATTTCACTCCTGAAGAACGTGTTCGAAGGCGAAGGCAGAGAACACAAGGGCAAGAACGTCGAAGACCGCTATCAACTGGATCGATTTGACCATGTCAGACCAGGACCCGCCTTCCAACGCCGTGCCGGAGGCCATCACCGCACCTATGATAATCGGAACCACCACGGGAAGGAAGAGCATGGGCAGCATAATTTCCCTTGACCGTGTGTTGACGGCAATGGCGGAAAAGAGGGTGCCCATGGAAGCGAAACCGATGGTAGCCAGCAGTATGACCAGCAACAGCTCGGGCCGGAACGGGGAGATGTTGAACAGGACGGCGAAAACAGGCAGAATAATAATCTCTGCCAGCAGCATGAAGAAAAGGCTGCCAAGCATTTTCCCCACGTAAATGGCCTCTCTGCTGGTGGGAGTCAGCAGAAGTCCGACGAGATTACCCTGGTCTTTCTCCAAAACGAAGGTGCGGGTCAGACCAAGGACTCCCGCAAAGGTGAAGGCCACCCACAACACCCCAGGGGCAACGACGGGGGTTATCTGAGGTGACGGCCCGAGAGCAAAGTTGAAGATAACCAGGGAGAGAAGGGCAAATGCCAGGACGGAGATCACTATATCCCTGGTGCGAAGCTCCAACAGGATGTCCTTCCACATCAGGGCCGCAACGGTCGGCCAGAACTTGGTCATGACGCCACCCCGGTAAACCGGCCGTAGGTGCTCTTGAACATGGCCTCGTCTATATTGGCGCGGTCTTCATGGAAGGCTATCTTACCGCCGGACAGAATGGCGAGCCGGTTGCCAAGGGCAAGGCCACGCTCCACACTGTGGGTGGCCATCACCACCGTGCGACGGCCCCTTTCCCCGGCACCCATCATCTGCCCCAGCATCTCCAAGGCCTCCTGGTCAAGCCCCGTTTCCGGCTCGTCCAGCAGCAGTATGGGCGGATCGTGGAGGATGGCCCTGGCCAAAGAAAGGCGCTTCTGCATACCGTGAGAGAGGATACTGGCTTTACGTCCCAAAAAGGAATTCACTCCCATCAGGTCAGCCACTTTCTCGATGCGTTCCTCAAGGTTGGTCAGCCCAAACATTTTGCCGTGGAATCTCAGGTTCTCCAAGGCTGTGAGGTCCCCGTAGAGCAAGGGCTGATGGGTCACCAGACCTATATTCCGTCGTATGGCCGCGGGATTCCTCTTCAGGTCAAAACCGGCGACGCTCACTTCCCCTTCGGTAGGCCTTGAGATGGTGGATAGCGCCTTGATGAGGGTGGTCTTGCCCGAGCCGTTTGGGCCAAAAACGATGAGGAAATTGCCCCAAGACAGTTCCAGGTCTAAATTCCTGAGTACCACCTGAGGCCCGTATACCTTGGTCAACCCCCTCACCTTTATGGCAAGGGAACCGTTGCCATCTGGTTCTACCATACCTGTTGCTTGGCAGCTTCCCCCTTTTGACTTCCCCCATCAGCTTTCCGATTCGGTCATCATGATACATCACTTGTGAAATCGTGCGCAATGATATGGAGTATGTAGCAGGGGCTTTTCAGTCGTCAGCCTGAGTCATTCGGCTTTGCTCAGGATAAATTCCGCTAAGGGTCTGGATTGGTGGGAGATAGCCACTCCCCAGATTCTTCGCTTGCGGCTCAGAATGACATTATTAACATGCCAACTCAGCATTAAAGCTGGTTAAGATTCTATTAAGTTGACGGCATTCTGCGCCCCTTGTTATAATGAACTTTGACGGAAATCTGACTGAATCTCAACGAGGTCTGCCATGCCAGAAACAAAAGAAGTGAGCCTGGACGATATCAAAGAGGCTCTGCGGGACGTATATGACCCCGAGATCCCTGTGAATGTTTTGGACCTGGGTCTGGTTTACGACATCAAGGTGAACGAAGGCCAGGTATACGTACAGATGACCCTGACGGCCCCCGGCTGTGGAATGGGCCCCTACATAGCCCAGAACGCCGAGTGGCGCATCGCCGAGGTGGAGGGAGTCCTAGACGTGGAGGTGGATATGGTGTTTGACCCACCCTGGAATGCCGAAATGATCACGGAAGACGGCAAGAAGCTGCTGGGGATAGACTAGTCCATCTGGTCACTCGCACTCAGAAATGATTTGCAGCGGCTTTTCCACTGCGGTGGAGAAGCAAGGAGTGAGGTAATATGACCCGTCAGATGTCTCCCCAGGAGCAGGCGCGCCTGGACTCCATCAAGCGCAGCTGGCAGCAGAAGCGAGAGATAACGGGCAAGCTGTCCAGAATAAAGAACAAGATCGGGATATACAGCGGCAAGGGAGGAGTTGGAAAGACAACCGTAGCCGTCAATCTGGCGGTAACCCTGGCCCAAAAGGGATATACGGTGGGCCTGATGGACACCGATATAGACTGCCCCAATGCAAATAAGGTGCTGGGAATCACTGACAAGCCAACGTTCCAGGACGGGATCATCATCCCTCCAGAGAAGTACGGGGTTAAGATACTTTCCATGGCCTTCTTTCAGGAGAACGAGGAAGAGGCCATCATCTGGCGGGGTCCTATGGTACACAACGCCATCAACCAGTTCCTCCAGACCACCGATTGGGGCGACCTTGACTACATGATCGTAGACCTTCCACCGGGCACTTCGGACGCACCTTTGACGGTAATGCAGGTCCTCAGCCTGGACGGCTTTGTGATAGTGACCTCTCCCCAGGCCCTTGCCAAGCTGGACGCAAAGCGGTCAATCAACATGGTGCGCAAGCTAAAAGTGAATGTGCTTGGAGTGGTGGAGAACTTCAGCGGGGAGATGTTCGGCACCGGTGCCGGCGAGGAGCTGGCAGAGGAGATGGGGTTGGCCTTCATGGGGCGTATCGACCTTCGCCCCGAGTACAAGGACACTTCCAAGCCGGTTGTGCTGTCAAGCCCGGTCATCGCAGCGGAGTACCAGAGCATCGTGCTGGCGCTTGAGCCTGCGTTAGCGGCTGCCATCGCAGAGTCCTAGTAAAGATTCACTAATAAAGCCAAGAGACGTTGAACGCACCTTTTATGACCACCGCAATCGCACCGACGGCCAATTCCTTTAGTCGAGAGCATCCACTGTGATTCCATATGGCTGTCCTGTGTTAATAGTGAGATAGTATTGTCCAGCCCCTCGCATGACGCTGGCATCAGAATCTGTTCCTATTACATTAGCGGCAATACCAGCCAACGTACCATCCGCCAGATAGACATATATTTGGAAATTCAAAGCTCCAAAATCTCCTGGCTCTGTTGTCCACGATATACGCCATTCGTTTGAAGTGACTTGGAAGGTCTCCGTGTTCTTCGTCGCTTTTCCTTGCCATCGGGCGACCTGATGCCATGTCTTGCTTGGCACTAATGAGGGGGATTCGGATTGGAACAAGGGTGTAAATCCCTCGCATCCGAGTTCCCCAATGCGCTCATTTATCGAATCCATATAAGCCTTGGTAGTCGAGTCCACGCTCGCACCTAGCCCGAGCACCTTGGCTAATATTTCGTAATCTTCAATTAGTTCAGCGCAATCAGTGATGAACTGAATTGATTCGTACTCTTCCCAGAGTGCGGTTGGGACCGGTGGGGTAGGTGTAGCCTGAGTACCACAACTTCCAAATATAAATGCGAAGAGAAGAATACTCACCCAGATACCGTTGTTCATCATCTTCCACCCCCCCTTATGGTTGGACATCCTGACCAGAGAAAATGACGTGATATAAGTGCAGATTGCACCCTTAAGGCCTTTCGCCCGCTCGCCCTTCGACAGGCTCAGGCTGAGCGGAAACAACACCTCTGTCATTCTGAACGCAGTGAAGAATCCAAGACCATTGCCTCACACCAACATGCGCCTTAGTTGCTTTGCCTCGCTCAGCATGACATTCCGCTCCCCGCTCATAGTGCGTTTGTCGAACCAGATGAGCGGCAAACTCTACACCCACAAATGGCTTCACTCCTCTATTCCTCTTTTGTCCCTTCCTCCAGTTGCGGAGTAATCTTCTTCTGCTGCCGCCTGCGGCGAATCCGCCGTACCCTATGCGCCACATAGCTCTGGAGATGTGATGCTTCCTTGGTTACGGCAACCCGGAAATGAGAACTGTACTCTCCCATGTTGCGGAATTTCTTGTGCCTGTCCCTGAGGACTCGCCTGGTTGAGTGGGACATCAGTGCCGTTATTTCCTCTTCCAAGGCGTTTTTCAGTCTCAAAGCCGCCTTGCTTGGGTTCCTATTGGCCCCCTCCGGAGGCTCGGCCACTATCAGGTCGATAATTCCCAACTCGCGACAGTCCTGGGCCGAAAGCTTGAGTGGCTTCGGCACCTTCTGGGCACTTGGGGAGTCCCGGTAGAGCAGGGCGGCGGCGTTCTCCGGGGAAGTCACCATGTATATGGCGTTCTCAAGCATCAAAATACGGTCGGCCACCCCAAGAGCCAGGGCTCCTTCACTACCACCTTCTCCAATAACGACGGATATTGTCGGCACAGGCAACTGAGCCATGACAGCCATTGCGGATGCAATGGCATTGCCGAGGCCACGCTCCTCCGATTCACGACCGTAGTAAGGCCCGGGAGTGTCAACAAAGGTTATCAGCGGCAGTTGCAGCTTGGAGGCCAGTCTCATCACTCGCTCGGCCTTGCGGAATCCCTCCGGATAGATACGGCCTTCGTGCCGGTCCCTTGACGTCACGTCGTGACCCTTCTCTTGACCTATGGCCACGACTGCCTGGGTGCCCAGGTATCCAAGGCCAGCCACGATGCTGGGATCGTCGCCGTACAGACGGTCGCCGTGTAACTCCACAAAACCGGTCAGGATGCGTCTTATGAAGTCCATAGAGGTTGGCCGCTGGCTATTGCGGGCCAGTTGCACCGTCTCCCATGCCTGCGGCCATAGCTCCTCCAGATGCCCACCCCCGATCTTCTCTTCTGCTCCGGAGGGCGGAATCTCACCTGCCACGTCACTGCTCACAGGGGCTTGCTTAGGAGTCATGAGGCCAAGGAGTACGGACAACAACTCCTTCAGGTGCTCCCTATCTATCACTCTGTCTATCATCCCATGTACAAGGTGAGATTCGGTCGAATTCACCCCGGAGGCGATGAAACTCTGAGAGCCTTCTCCATTAACTTTGGGCTGCACATTGGAGGGGGCAAGGCCCAGAAGCGCTCCGGGCTCCGCCAGGATTACGTCCGCCAGGTTCGCAAAGCTGGAATACACCTGCCCCGTGGTTGGGTTGGTCATGACGGCGATGAACGGGAGCTTCTCCCGGTCAAGGCCATTGACTGCAAAGGACGTCTTGGCCATCTGCATCAGGGAGAGGACTCCGTCCTGTATCCTGGCTCCACCGCTGGTGATAACCGCAACAACGGGCAGCTTTCTCCGGGTGGCCAGTTCAAAGGCAAGGGAGACCTTCTCGCCAATCACGGCACCCATAGTCCCCCCCAGGAACCTGAAGTCAAGGGCTATCAGGATCACAGGTGCTCCACCGACGGTCGCGCGGCCCGTTATAGCCGCCTCTGTAAGACCTGTCCTGCCGCGGTCTCTGGCACGACGTATCTGCGAAGACGCTGGCAGTCCCAGGGAGACAATAGAACGATGACTTTCCAGGAAGGTGCCTGGGTCGGCCAACAGAGAAATGCGTTCCCTGGCGGTAAGGGGGTAGTGCAAACGGCACGAGGGGCACACCCGGTGCTGGAGATAAAGGGCGGCATCCACAAGCACGACGTTACAGGCTTCGCAGTATTCTCGAAGCCCCTGGTCCTCGTCTGGAGGACGGGGCGTCCTTCCAAAAAAGGAACTCAGACGGTCTGTAAGACTACGTGCCATCGCCTAGTCCCCCAAGTCCTGTTTTCCACCACCCCTGGCCACCAGCACCTCACGGGACTTTCCGCCCTCACCAGGGCCAACCACACCCTCCTCTTCCAGGAGGTCCATCAGGCGGGCTGCCCTGGGATATCCAATCCTCAGTCTTCTTTGAAGAAGCGACGTGGACATACGATTGTATTGAGTGGCCAGGTCCCACGCCTTCTGCAACAACTCGTCACCCATCTCTCCGGTATGCATCCCGGATGACTCATCGCCACTCACGATGTCAAGGGATATCTCCGGGGGAAGGGGCCCCTGCCGCTTCTGCCAATACGTCACCAGTTCCTCTATCTCTCCATCCGAGATGAAGGCACCCTGAATTCGCTTGGGTTTGGGAGCGTCTGGTGGCTGAAACAGCATGTCTCCACGGCCAAGGAGCTTCTCCGCCCCAACCGAGTCCAGGATGGTGCGCGAGTCCACCTGAGAGGCGACGGCAAAGCTGATACGGCTGGGGAAGTTGGCCTTGATGAGGCCGGTTACCACGTCGACCGAAGGTCGCTGGGTTGCCACCACAAGGTGAATGCCGGTTGCCCTTCCCAGCTGGGCCAGCCGGATTATGGAGCGTTCTATGTCGTAACGGGCCGACATCATCAGGTCCGCCAGTTCATCGACGGCCACTACCACCAGGGGCATTCTATCCTCCACGGGACGCCCCCGGTTGTATCCCTCTATGTTGCGTGCTGAGGCCTCTTCAAAGACCTTGTACCGTCGCAGCATTTCCAGAATCATGCCCTTCAGCATCTGCACGGCTACGTCCACCTCCACCACGACGGGCGCAAGAAGATGTGGAATGCCGTTGTAGGGGGTAAGCTCCACCCGTTTGGGGTCTATGAGCAACATACGGGTTTCCCAGGGCGAGTTGTGCATGAGGATTGAGGCGATGACGGAGTTGATGCATACGCTCTTACCGCTGCCCGTGGAACCGGCTATGAGGAGGTGGGGCATTCTGGCCAGGTCAGCCGCGGCAACTTCCCCTCCGGTTCCCATACCCAATCCAAGGGCCAGCTTGGACTTGGAGCTGAGGGCACGAAAAGCGTCCGTCTCCATGACTGAGCGCAGGGTAACGATGGCAGGCCGGGGATTCGGAACTTCTATGCCCACCAGGGATGCACCGGGGATGGGAGCTTCGATGCGCAGGCTGGGCGCGGCCAGGGCCAGGGCCAAGTCCTTCTCCCTGGCGACAATGCTATCCACTTTGACCCGCGCTTTATCCTCTACCCGGCGAACGACAGACCTTCCTCTCTCATCCACCACCGACTTGCCCTCCGAGGTCCGCTCCCTCACATCCCGGGACCGCCTGACCCAGCCGGGAACCAGTCCGAACATGGTTACGACAGGCCCTGGCTTCACCTCGGACACCCTCACCTCGATGCCGTAGTCTCCCAGGGTTGTCTCGATGAGGTGGGCCGTCTTCTCCTGGTCTATGCCCGGCTCATGGCTCCCCACGGGAGGCAGCGTCAGCATGGAAATGGCGGGAAGTGCCCACCGTTCTATTACTTCGCGGGTTATCGTCTTCTTGGGTTCAGCAGTTGAGTTGGGCGTCGTAACCGGCGCGGGCATCTGAACAGGAGGTGCATTCTGGGGCTTCAAAAAAGGCTCGGCACTGTCGACCCTTCGCAATGCGGGCGTGTTTTGCCTCACCGCAGGGTGCCCGGCCACCCGAGTAATTTGGGGGGTTGGGGCATCTTGGACGGTGATCCTGGCCTTGGCACGGCCTTCTCTTCGGCTAGTCCAGACCTTCCTGAACATTGCAAACGGGAATCTCCTGCTGCCGGCTTCCGTTGAACTCGATGGCTCGGGTTTTTTGGCAAGGCGACCGCTGGCTTTTGCCATGCGCTTCATCACGGGTAAAGCACGTTTTAAAAGCTTGCCTGTGTGGTTGGGAAAAGCTACTGCGGCGACTAAGGCCGCAATACCCAAGAGTCGAAACACTCCCATTACATCGGAAGAGCCCTTGAGCTTCTGTCCTATCCAGCCTCCCAGAGAAACCTCTTGCAGGATGCCTGTGGAGTCAGAGAAGTAGGCCAGAACGCCCCAAGCCACGGAAAATGCCAGCAAGGTGGCGATCCACCTGTTCCAGTAACGCCTCCTGAGAAGAGAGCGTTTTTTCCAAAATGCCAATGCCAGTGCCGCAGCCCACAGGATAGGCGGCAGGAGACCAAAGGCCAGACTGCGGACCAGCAGGTCTCTGGTGGAGACGTAGCCATCCATGATCTGGGGGCTCTGCCACAGGAGAACTCCCATGGCCACGATCGCGGCAAAAACAATCCCCATAGGTCTCCGCTGACGCCAGCTCATCAGCACCCATGTAACCATTTACTCTCCTCATACCTCCACAACTACAGGTATGATCATAGGCCGCCGACCTGTTCGCTGATGGAGGAATGTACCGACGGTTTCCTTTACCTTGGTGATGATGAACCCACGTTCAAGCGGCTGTTCTTTGCCATGGTTCAGGGCCTCCATCACTATTTCGGCCGTCTCTTCTGAGAGATCGCCGTGATCTCCCATTTCGATGAAGCCGCTGGAGACCATCTCGGGCGGTTGGAGCAGACGGCCGGTCTTTTTCTCCTGGGTGAGGATCATGACCACAATGCCATCTTTGGAAAGGAGCTTCCTGTCCCTGAGCACCACGTTATTCATGTCCCAGACACGCAGGCCGTCCACGAATACGGGGCCTGCAGTCACCCTGCCAATCAGTTCGGCAAACTGGGGAGTTATCTCCAGAACGTCGCCGTCCTCCATGACAAAGGTATTGTCTTTGGAGATGCCGAGGGTGTGGGCCAGAGCCACGTGAGCCTTCAGGTGTCGGTACTCTCCGTGGACAGGAACAAAGTACTTTGGTTTGACTAGGTTGAGCATCAGTTTCAGTTCTTCCTGGCTGGCATGGCCGTGGACATGGACCAGGGCAATCTTGTCGTGCAGCACTTGAGCCCCCTGACGGAGGAGGTTATCTATGGTCTTGCTCACCACAGTCTCGTTACCCGGAATGGGGGTGGCCGAGATTATGACCGTATCTCCAGCCATGATGCTGACGTCCCGATGGTCTTGATTGGCAATGCGCACCAGGGCGGAGGTCGGCTCCCCCTGGCTGCCGGTGGTCATTATAACCACCTGCTCCGGCGGTAGGTCTCTAATCTGCCGAAGCGTTGCTATAACGTCGGGGCCGGTGGAAATGTAGCCCATCTTCAATGCCATGTTGACATTGTCCACCATACTACGACCAACGAAGGTTACCTTGCGTCCGTGCTTTTCCGCCGCATTCAACACCAGCTGTATGCGGGATATCAGTGATGCAAAGGTGGCAACCAGGACTCTACCGGGTGCCTCCGAAATCGCCCGTTCTAGGGCCGCTCCCACCACCCTCTCAGAGGGCGTGTAGCCTGGAACCTCTGCGTAGGTGGAGTCTGAGCACAGGAGGAGAACCCCTTTGGCCGTCAGGGCTGCCAGCTTGCCGAGGTCAGTGGGGAGCCCGTCCACCGGAGTGTGGTCTATCTTGAAGTCGCCGGTGTGGATCACCAATCCCAGTGGAGTCTGGATGGCCAGGCCCATGGCGTCCGGGATACTGTGGCAAACGCGGAACCACTCCACGCGAAACTTACCCAGCTGCACCGGCTCTCCCGGGTCCACCGCTTCCAGCCGGGCGTTGGGCAGGGAGGACCGATGTTCCTTTAGCTTAACCTCTATGAGACCTGCCGCCAGCCGTGGCGCATAGACCGGTACGTTCAGGTCACGCAGCACATATGGCAGGGCCCCGATGTGGTCCTCATGGCCGTGGGTAATCAGGATTGCCCTGACCTTATCCCGGTTCTCCTTCAGATAGGATATATCGGGGATGACCAGGTCTACGCCGAGCATACCCTCATCCGGAAAGAGCACTCCGGCATCTATGACAACAATGTCGTCATCGTACTCCAATGCCATCATATTCTTCCCGATCTCGCCGAGACCGCCCAGGGGTATGACTTTCAAAGACTGTTCCATAATAAATAAACCTTATATCATGCTCAGCTGCTCTCCCTCTGTTGCCTTTCGAACAGGCTGAACAGGGGGAGCTTGCTCTTGAACGGAGGAAATCTCCTTGAGAAGAGCGGGCAGCTTCATGATGTCTTCCTCGATAACTTTACGAAGGCTTTGCTGGTACAGGGCCGCCGCCGGATGGTACATGGGAAACAGGGTGATCCCATTTACTCTCCTGGGCCTCGCCCTGACCTTGCTTATCGCTTCATTTGGCAGAAAACTGGTCAGAGAGTGGCGACCCAGGGTCACGACAACCTTTGGGGAGATCGCCTCAATCTGGCGGTCGAGGTACTTGCGACAGGCGGCCTTCTCCTCAGGCAGAGGGTCGCGGTTGTTAAGCGGGCGGCACTTCACTGTGTTGGTAATGTAGACGTCCTTGCGGCTTAGCTTGGCCAGTGCCAAGAGCTGCTCCAGGAAGTGTCCGGCGGCTCCAACGAAGGGGCGGCCTTCCTTGTCCTCATTGGAACCCGGAGCCTCTCCAATGAGCATTATCTCCGCGTTCTCCGGCCCCTCCCCTGGAACCGTTCTATTTCTATCGCGGGAGAGGGGGCAATCGGTGCATACCGAGACCTCCCGGTCTATCTGCGCTAGACTATCCATCCCTTGTACCAACAGTGCCGAGGCGAATTGTTCATTATTCGAATGATAGCACGAGGGCACAAAGGGGTCAATTTAGCTTTATTCAAAAGGGGGAAACCAAATTGGCTATAGAGCATGAGAAAATAGAACTATCCGGGGAAACACTAGTCTTGCAATGCGGATTGGAGTAGAGCGTCTTCACAGGGGTGGCCAAACCGTGTACGCTGAACCGAAAATGAGCCTTTAACCCAAACCGATGAACAACTACTCTTACGATATAGCCATCATAGGTGGGGGCATCATCGGCCTTGCCACCGCCCTGGAGGTGTCCATTCAGTACCCCAGGTACAGGATAGGTGTCGTGGAGAAGGAAGAGAAGCTGGCGGCCCATCAGACGGGGCACAACAGCGGCGTCATTCACTCCGGCATCTACTACAAACCAGGCTCTCTCAAAGCCAGGAACTGCGTGACCGGGGGCCGCGCCCTCATGGAGTTCTGCCGGGAGAACGGCATCGAGTACGAGCTGTGCGGCAAGGTGATCGTCGCAACAGACGAGCGGGAGATGGCGGGGCTGGATGTGCTGTATGAACGTGGGGTTGCCAACGGAGTCCCTGGACTGCGCATGATAGGAGCCGAAGAACTGAAGGAACTGGAGCCGCATGCCAGGGGCCTGAAGGCGTTGCACTCACCCAACACGGGGATCATAGACTACACCCAGGTCACGCTGGCCTACGCCGACAGGTTCCGCGATAACGGCGGAGAGGTCGTGACAGGAGCGAGGGTCAGGAGCATCCGGCAGGCCGATGGGTTCATCAACATGGAGACCGACCTGGGAGACGTACGCGCCAGGCACCTCATCAACTGCGCCGGCCTCTACTCCGACGTGGTCGCTCGTATGATGGGCGTCAAGCAAGACGTACGAATCATACCTTTCCGGGGCGAATACTACATGCTCTCGCCTGAGGCACGTCACCTGGTACGGGGCCTCATCTATCCCGTGCCCAATCCTGAGTTCCCCTTCCTTGGCGTACACTTCACAAGGACCGTCCACGGCGACGTGGAGGCCGGGCCAAACGCGGTCCTTGCCTTTGCACGAGAGGGGTACAAGATGACCCACGTCAACGTGATGGAGACTCTGGGAACACTGAGTTACCGGGGCTTCTGGGCGATGGGGGCCAGGTACTGGAAGAGGGGAATGCAGGAGTTCTATCGCTCCTTGAGCAAGGCAGCCTTCGTCAGGTCTCTTCAACAACTCGTTCCGGAGATCGACGAGAGTCACCTGGAGAGAGGCGGCGCGGGAGTCCGTGCACAGGAAGTGGAGAGGAATGGCCTCATGGCGGACGACTTCCACATCACCGAGACCCCGAACGCCATCCACGTGCGAAACGCACCTTCTCCCGGGGCAACGGCTTCTCTGGCCATCGGCAAGGACATTGTTGCTATCGCTGCAAAGTCGCTTCAACTAACGTAACAAAACAGTTCTTCTGGTACGTTAAGAGAACATGGTGCGAGTCGAATCCAAGGGTAGAGTAGCCGCCGTGAGCTACCTGTACGCCACCAGCACCACCGACGCGGTAGCCAGCCACAGGACGATGTTCAGAATCAGGGGTATGTCCGTCAGGAGTATCTGCTCCGGGCTTTCCCCCAGGTTCTTGTTGTGCACCAGGTAGAGGTAGCGAAAAAGGCCGTACATCACGAAGGGTATGGTCAGCATCATGGCATTGTTGTCCGGCAGGTTATCGGCTGTGAAGGTGTAGAGGATGTATGAGACCAGGGTAGCCGGCGCCACGATGGATATGAGCTGCTCCAGAAAGCGAGGTGTGTACTCCTCCAGGGTATCCCTCTGTAGGGAGCCGTCCTCCCTCGCCAGGACTATCTCATTGAGACGCTTGGCAAAGCCGAGGAAGAGCGCACCCAGGGTGGTGCAGATGTACAGCCAGGGAGATATGGTAACGTCAAGGACCACCGCACCCACAACCGCCCGCAGAACGAAGCCAGAACTAATGACTAGTATATCGATTATGATCAAGCGCTTCAGATAGACGGAGTAGGCTATCATGGTGGCCAGGTATGTCAGCGTCACCCAGGCATAGAGAGGTTCCAGGATAAAGGCCAGGGCCACCCCGCCGGCAGCAAGAAACAGCGCTATGGCCAGTGCCAGAAAAGGGGCCAGAATCCCTGCGGCTACGGGCCGGTAGCGCTTCTTCGGATGGTGTCTGTCCTTCTCCGCATCCAGGACATCGTTGAATAGATAAACGGCGCTGGTGATGAGACAGAAGATGGCGAAGGCCGCCGTAATCCGGACGAAGAGGCGGGCCGCCTCATCCAACTCATCCAGCCTCCATGCCTGTTCTATGGTGAAGAAGAAGGCAAAGTAGATGATGAGGTTCTTGGTCCACTGGCGTGGCCGCATGGACGTAAGGAGACCTTTGGCGGCGGTCCAACCCCGTGCCTGATGTACGCCCTCCGCTTCTGCCATAGCACCTGGATGATAACCAGCTTCAACAAGCAAAGTCAACGCTGACATTAGGAAAAGCCAGCTGCGCTGGACATTGCCCCGTATTAGAGCTAATATACGCTCGGAATTATTTTTGCCGACAGCCCTCTACGGGCACTTCGACAGTAAACTCACGAGGAGCACACTCAAGGGGCCATGTCCATCCTACGCCGTCTTATCGGCTTTGCATTCAAGTACAAACGCAGACTCCTGCTGGCCTATCTCTCCACAATTGGAGTCGCCGCCTTTGCCCTTTCGATCCCCAGAATTCTGGGGACTGCCATTGATGAGGTGCTGAGGTCCGGTGAGGTCAGACAGCTTGTCGTGCTTTCCCTCGTCATCCTAGCACTCAGCATTATGCGGGGCGTCGCCGCCTATGCTCAGCAGTACCTTGGGGAGTCCCTTGGTCAGCGGGTTGCATACGACCTCCGAAACATCTACTACGACCGGTTGCAGAGGCTCAGCTTCGCCTTCCACGATATCCAGAGGTCTGGAGACCTGATGTCGCGTGCGACCTCTGACGTAGAGGGGGTTCGGATGTTCATCCAGGGCGGTGTGATCCGCGGGGGTTATATGGTGCTCCTGATCGTAGGCGTCAGCGTCATCCTGATAATCTCAAGCTGGAAGCTGGCGCTGATGAGTCTTGTGTTCGTTCCCTTCATCCTCCTGCGTACGTCCACCATCATGTTGCAGATGCGGCTGAACTGGATGGCCGAGCGGACGGAGATGGGACACTTGAACACGGTGCTTCAGGAGAACCTGGCTGGCCAGCGTGTGGTCAAGGCCTTTGCCGCCGAGGAGTACGAAAAAGAGAAGTTCAGCTACCGCGCCGGGGAGGTAGCCAGATACGGCTTCACTGCCGAGCGGCTTCAGGCAGTCACCACCTCGCTGAATAACTTCTTCTTCCTTGGAGGCACGGGTGTCATCCTATGGTTTGGCGGCCGCCAGGTGGTCGAGGGCCACATGTCTGAAGGGGAACTCGTGGCCTTTCTACTGTACATGGGCCTGCTGGCAATACCGGTGCGCATGACGGCATGGATCGTCAACAGCTTCTCCCGGGCCATGTCATCTGGTGAGCGTATCTTCTACGTGCTGGACGCCGAGTCCCCGGTGGAAGAGAAGCAGAACGCCCTGGTAATGCCGCGGGTGAGGGGAGACGTGCGCTTCGAAAACGTGTCCTTTGGATATACCGAAGCGTCGCCTGTGCTGCAGGACGTGACCTTTGAGGTGGCCAGCACCAAGGTGCTGGCCATCCTGGGCGCGCCCGGCAGCGGGAAGACCACCGTTGTTCACATGATCCCACGGTTCTACGATGTCACACAGGGACGGGTCACCATCGATGGTATCGACATCCGCGACGTCACCCTGGCCTCTCTGCGCCAGAACGTGGGAATCGTGCAGCAGGACGTGTTCATCTTCACCTCCACCATCCGTGCGAATATCGCCTACGGCGCTGTGGACGCGTCCATGGAGGATGTGATCAGGGCCGCAAAGCTGGCCCAGCTCCATGATTACATCGAGAGTATGCCGGAGGGATATGATACCTATGTGGGAGAACGGGGCGTCACCCTCTCCGGAGGACAGCGTCAGCGTCTGGCCATAGCCCGCACTCTGCTGCTCAATCCGCCAATCCTCATTCTGGATGACTCCACCTCAAGCGTTGACACCGAGACAGAGCACCTAATCCGCCAGGCACTGAACACGGTGCTACAGGGCAGGACCACATTCATCATCGCTCACCGACTGAGCAGCGTGAGGAACGCTGACTCGGTACTTGTGATGAAAGAGGGTAGGGTGGTGCAACAGGGCGTTCACGATGAGTTGATTCAAGTGCCCGGCCCCTATCAGGAGATTTACGAACTTCAACTCCGTCCCCAGGAGCCGGAGGTCAACGGCCACCAGGAGTTAACTACCAATATGGGAAATGCTGGCAACACAAGCGGAGTCGCGCCTGTTGCCAGCCTCGAAACGCCACCGCTGAGGGCGGAGGGAAACTCATGATATGATGCACATGGGCGGTGGTGGCTGGAACCCCAACCTTCCCGGAGCTGCTGAGGTACGCAGGATACGTGGCCGTCTCAGCCTTGTCCTTGAGGACATGGAGTTCGGCAAAGTATACGACCAGAACGTCATCCGACGCCTTTTTGCCTATTTACGGCCACACTGGAAGCTGACGCTCATCAGCATGCTGGCGATGCTCCTGTATATAGGCACTCAGATCTCGGTGCCCCTGCTGGTCGGCACGGCCATCACCCAGTACATAAGGGGCGACGATCTCTCAGTAGCCGAGAAGATCTCAGGCCTGAACAAAATCGGGATGCTCTTTGCAGTGGTCGTAGTGCTCAATCTGGTGGGAAACTTCTTCCACCTGAGGGGCCTGGCCAAGGTCAACATGTCTGTGCTATTCAAACTGCGCACAGACATGCATGCTCACCTGCAACGCCTCTCCACCCTTTTCTTCGACCACAACGAGGTGGGACGGCTCATGAGCCGGGTGCAGAGCGACACCACGGCCCTTCAGGAGTTCATGACCATATTTGTGGTTGGCTTCGCTGAGATACTGAGCCTGGTCGTGATCATTGTGATAATGCTGGCCATGAACCTTCAGCTAGCACTGATCTGCTTTACTGTCATCCCGGTCTTTGTGGTCATCATGGTCTTCTGGCAAAAGCGCGCCCGTCAGGCGTTCATGAGCATCCGCTACGCCATTGCCGGGGTAAACGCCAGCCTGCAGGAGAACATCACTGGGGTCAGGGTCACCCAGAGCATGAGCAGAGAGGAGGTGAACCTCTCCCAGTTCGACGAGCTGAACAGCGATCACCTGAATGCCAACCTCAAAGCCATAAAGCTGACCGCCGGCCTGATGCCGTCGGTGGAGGTGCTCACCGCCATCGGTTTCGGTCTCGTGATAGTAATCGGTGGCAGGATGGTGCAGAACGGCTCCCTGGAACTTGGAGCGATGGTGACCTTTACGCTATACGTGCAGAGGTTCTTCGAGCCCATCCGCGCCCTTGTGATGCAGTACGCCATGATGCAGCGGGCAATGACGGCCGGGATGCGTATCTTTGAGCTGCTGGACGTGGAACCGGACCTGGTGGACGCCCCTGACGCTACGGTCTTACCGCCCATCAAGGGCCACGTGCAGTTTGACCATGTGTCCTTCTCATACACCCCTGACGTGCAGGTGCTCGACGACGTATCCCTAGACATACCTCCAGGGGAGACCCTGGCGATAGTCGGCCCCACAGGTGCAGGGAAGACTACAATAGTGGCACTGGTCGCCCGCTTCTACGACGTCACCCAAGGACACATTGCCGTGGACGGGTACGACCTGCGGGACATCACCCGCTCCTCCCTGGCCAGCCAGATGAGCCTGGTACTCCAGGAGCCCTTTCTCTACTCAGCCACTGTGGCCGACAATATCCGCTTCGCGCGTCGAGAGGCGACCCAAGAGGATATTGAAGAAGCCACAAAGGTCCTGGGGGCCGATGATTTCATCATGCGCCTGCCTCTTGGCTACGATACGATCCTCCATGAGCGCGGCAGCAACCTGAGCGTGGGCCAGCGACAGATCATCGCCTTCGCACGGGCGCTTGTGGCAAACCCTCGCATACTCATCCTGGACGAGGCAACGGCCAACGTGGACAGCTACACGGAACGCTTGATACAGGATGCGCAGAAGGAGCTGCTGCGGGACCGCACGGCCATAATCATCGCACACCGCCTCTCCACCATACAGGACGCAGACCAGATTCTGGTGCTTGAACAGGGACACATAGCGGAGTTGGGGAAACATAACGAGCTTCTGGCCAAGAACGGGCTGTACGCACGGCTATACGCCATGAACTTCCAGGACGAGGATTTTTCCACTCCTGCTCCCGCGCCAGCTACCGGAAAAGACGCCTAAGTACTAGCAGGGCGTGCCCTGCGCTAAGAACCCTCCTCCGCCTCCTCTATGGCCCGAATGACGGCCTGCGCCTTGTGAAGCGTCTCCTGGTACTCCGTCTCAGGCACGCTATCGGCCACTATGCCGCCGCCTGCCTGAATGTAAGCCACCCCATCCTTGAGTACCATGGTGCGGATGGTTATGGCCGTATCCATCGAGTTATTGAACCCAAAATAGCCAACGGCTCCCCCGTAGGGGCCCCGTCTCTCGGCCTCCAGCTCCGCCAGTATCTCCATTGCCCTTATCTTGGGCGCGCCGGACAGTGTGCCCGCCGGCAGGCAGGAGCGGAGGGCATCGTAGATGGTCCTGTCAGCCCTCAGCCTGCCGTGCACCTCTGACTCCATGTGCATCACGTGGGAGTAGCGCACCACCCGCATGAGGTCGGTGACCTCCACAGAACCCGGCTCGGAGATGCGCCCGACGTCGTTGCGGCCAAGGTCCACCAGCATGATGTGCTCGGCCCGCTCCTTCTCGTCGGCTAGCAACTCAGCGGCCAGAGCCTCGTCCTCCGCGGCAGTCGCTCCTCTTGGCCGCGTCCCGGCCAGTGGGAAGTTGTATATGACCCTGTCTTCCACCCTCACGAGGAGCTCCGGGGAGGCCCCGACGATGTGGAAGTCGTCAAGGGCCAGGAAGTACATGTACGGCGATGGGTTGAGGCTGCGTAATGTCCGGTATATCTCGAAGGGAGACGCCTGGGTTGGCCTTGCCAGACGTTGTGAAAGGACCGCCTGGATGACGTCGCCCGCATAGATGTACTCCTTTATCTGCTCAACCAAGTCCGCGTGCCTCTCCCTGGTCATGTTGGATGTTATTTGAAATCCCCCATCACCACCATCTCTCTTGGGACGAGGCTCCATCACCAGGGGTTTGCTCAACCGGGCCACCAAGCCCTCGATGCGCCCAACGGCTTCCTGGTAGGCAGCCTCGACCATACCTCCGTCCAGGTGAATGTGAGTAACCACCTTTATCTTATGTCGCACATGGTCGAAGACCAGCAGGGTATCGACAAACAGGAACAGGGCTTCCGGAAGCCCCAGCGAGTCCTTGGCTGGTGTGGGGACCCGTTCGAAGTAGCGGACGGCGTCGTAGGCCAGGTAGCCAACGGCCCCGCCGTGAAACCGGGGCAGCCCCTGTACCGGTACGTGGGTGTACCTTTCCAGCATTTCCTGTATCAGCGCCAGGGGGTCGACCTCGCCGTCGGGCTGACCCGGGCCGGTCTTGATCACTTTGAAGGGCTCGGTCCCGATGAAGCTGTAGCGGGCCAGCCGCTCTCCCCCCTCGACGCTCTCAAGCAGGAAGGAATACGGCGGCTGGGCTATCTTCAGGTATGCGGAAACCGGGGTCTCCAAATCCGCGTTGATCTCCCGGTACAGGGGGACCAGGTTGCCCTGCCCTGATAGTTTTTTAACTTCTTCCAACGACGGGTAGTAGTTGCTCATGTTTTTTGCCTTTTTGTCCTTGGGAACCGAAGTACCACCCCTTATTCTACATACTTGCTTATGCGCATGGAATCCCGAACCTCACTCATGGTGGTTTCCGCTATACCTTTGGCGTGGAGGGTGCCCTCCAGCAGCGCCTCCCCGACCAGATCGGGATGCTGTTGGTAGTAATTGCGGCGCTCCCGAATAGGCTCCAGGAAGTCGTTGAGGGCCGCTGCCAGCTTGCGCTTCACCTCCACGTCCCCCACCCGGCCAGCACTGTAACGCTCCTTCAACTCCTGAACCTCTTCGGCGTCTGGATTGAAAGCGTCGTGGTATATGAACACGGGGTTGCCTTCTACATGCCCCGGGTCGGTGGCGTGTATGCGGGTGGGGTCGGTGTACATGCTCATGACCTTCCGGTTAACCGTCCCCTCGTCATCGCCGAGGTAAATGCAGTTGTCCAGACTCTTGCTCATCTTGGCCTGGCCGTCGAGGCCAACGAGGCGCGGCACCCGTCCCACCAATGCCTGTGGCTCGTGGAACACCGGGCCATAGCTCCTGTTGAACTTTCGGACTATCTCTCTCGTCATTTCGATGTGCGGCAATCGGTCATCCCCTGTTGGCACAAGATTAGCTTTGGGCAAAAGGATGTCCGCCATCTGGCTTACCGGATAGTTGAAGAAGCCGACAGAAGGATTTTTTGTGTCCAGTTCTTTCATTTCTGCCCTTAGGGTTGGATTCCGTTGTAGCGTGCCGAGGGTTGTTAGCATGGAGAGAAGCACCGTTAGCTCGGCGTGCTCAGGAATGTAGCTCTGAATGACAAATGTGCTGCGCTGCGGGTCCAAGCCCACCGCCAGCCAGTCCAGCGTCACTTCGATAACGGACCTCCGTATTCCATCGATGTCATCCAGGTGGTCGCCGAGGGCCTGGTAATCGGCAATGAGGAAGAAGCAGTCGTACTCGTCCTGCAGGCGCACCCAGTTCTCCAGCGCTCCGACGTAGTGCCCAAGGTGTAGCGCACCGGTGGGTCGTATGCCTGTCAGTATCCGTTGCTTCACCATAGTCATTTCCCAAGAAGCGTTCCTCTCTATGATTTCTACCGCCCTCGCCGGATTAGTCTTAAATAAAAACGAAACAAAAAGACCCACCCTCAAAAGGGGCGGGTCTAAGTCCGCGGTGCCACCCTAATTTGGGGAGAAGAATTTAATATCCGTCTCCCACTTATCTCTGTAGAGCCCGGTGCGACGGGTTCACGAGTCTGTAACGGGACTCCCCCGGCAAGGCCTACTATCCTTTGTACTTTGTAAAGGAGTTCGGTTTGCGGCTCCCAGGCCCATTCAACCCCCTGCGCTGACACCGGCTCACACCTTACCCGGCTCTCTGAGTCCCGCTCTGAAGGCCTACTTACCCTGTTCTCAGCCTTTGATATGTTGAATAGCCGCGAGTATAAGAGGCGCACTGTGGGCTGTCAAGAAATGCCATAGCCTGGTAGTGTCCTAATTTGGTGTGACTAACGTTGGGCTAATGAGTGTCAATTATCTTTCGCCTTTCGGAATACAATCCATCCAAGGCCGAAGCCCCAGCCCACCAAGATAAGCCGCCCCCACGAGGTGTGGGAGTAGTCGCTGCCTATGCCAAGGACAACAAGCGCGGCGAAAAACAGGAGCAAATATAAGCCGACAGTCCGCCAGCCCATCCACTCAGGATCATAGTTCATGTCTTTCCATCTGTTCTTGCACAATCGCAGCCCTCACAGCCTTCTCCGGCGAATCCACTTGCCCCTTACGGGACGCTTATCCCTCGTCTACTCCACCACCTGCACCGTGCCGTCGGGGGCCGGCTCCAGCAGGGCGCTGAACTCGTAGCCGCGGCGGCGAAGCTCGTCGCTGCCCCCCTGATGACGGTCAAGCACCGCCATCACCTTCACCACCTTGCAGCCCGCGGCCTCTGCGGCCTCGATGGCCGTGAACAGCGAGCCGCCGGAGGTGCACGTGTCGTCCACAATCATCACCCGGCTTCCCGACTGAAGGCCGCCCTCCACCTGCTGGCCGGTGCCGTGGGCCTTGGCCTCCGTGCGCACGAAGAACGCCTGCACCGGGGTGCCTTCTATCTGGCTCGTGAGGGCGACGGCCGTGACGATGGGGATGGCGGCCATGGATGGCCCTCCCACCGCGACGATATTCTGCCCTTTGATCTCTTCGAGGAAGACCTTGCCAAGCAAATATGCCCCAGCCGGGTTCAGGCTGATGAGGCGGCCATCGAAGTAGTAGTTGCTCTTTGCACCCGATGATAGTGTGAAGTCTCCGTACTTGAGAGCGCCAAGGCGCTCCGAAAGCTCCAGGATTTTCTGGGCAATCTCATTACTCATGGCCAGCCTCCTGATAAAGGTGATTTTCGTGAATATACTTCTCAACGGCCCGAGGTACCCAATAAGTTATGGGCAGAACCTGAGAGACGCGACGACGAATCTCCGCCCCGCTGATACCTATGTTTGGGCCGTCGAGGATCATCACCCCGCCGGAAGCCCCAGGACGAATCCTGTCCAGCGACGCAAGATCAAAGTCTTGGTGATCCGGCCTTGATACTCCTATCAGGGTACACAGCTCGAAGAGCCTCTCAGCCTGGTGCCAGCGGTGCAGGGTCTCCAGTGAGTCCATCCCAAGGATGAAGAAGAGAGAGTCGCCCTTTGCGTCCCCCTCCCGCAACGCCGTCAGTGTCTCCACGGTATATGACGGCCCCGGTCTGTCCACCTCGATGGAGGACACCTTAAACCCGGCATTGCACTGGACCGCCCGCTTCACCATCTCCAGCCGGTGGTGCGATGGTGATATCCTGCTGCCGCTCTTGAGCCACGGCTGGCCGGTGGGAATGAACCACACCTCGTCAAGGCCGACCCTGGCCGCAGCCTCCTGAGCGATGATGAGGTGCCCCATGTGGATTGGATCGAAGGTTCCCCCAAGGATTCCCAGTTTCATGCTACTTCCACTCCAACTCCCAGTCGCCTATTTTAACTGTCGAACCGGCCTTGGCGCCGGCCCTCTCCAGGGCCCTGACAATACCCATCTGTGTGAGCTCGCCCCATAGCTGGGTCTGTATGGCCCAGTCCTCCAAGTCTACACGGCGGACTATGCGCTCGGCCCTGGCCGATTTTACCACAAAGACTTCTTGGTCCTTCTCAATGGAGACCCTACCATCCATGTTTGTCATGGGCTTCAGAATAGGGATAACCTTTGGCTGAGAGGCCTTTGTTATAGGTTGGAGTGACTGCATTTCCAAGGCCTTATCAAGAAGTGCGCCGACACCTTCCTCAGTGACCGCTGCTATGAAGAGCGCCTTGATTTTTATAGCAGCGAGGGCCGCTTCCAGTTCGGCGCGTCTTTCCTGGACTTCCGGCATGTCGATCTTATTCACCACCACAATCTCGGGCTTATCCAAGAGGCGTTCATCATACAGCTTCATCTCCTCACGCACCTGAAGATAGTCCTGAACAACAGTCTCGGATGAACCGTCTAGGACATGTATGACACCTGAAACCCTCTGCATATGCCGCAGGAACTCAAATCCCAGGCCTGCTCCAAGGTGAGCACCCTCTATAAGGCCCGGGATTTCCGCAAGGACAAACTCTCGTCGGTTTCTCTCGACGACTCCTAGGACGGGCTCCAACGTCGTGAAGGGATAAGCTGCAACATCCGGTCTGGCCCTGGAACATACTCTCAGAAGAGAGGACTTACCAACGCTTGGCATACCGATGATTGCAATGTCAGCCAGAATTTGTAACTCAAGATCCAAAGTGATATCTTCTGAGAGTCCTCCAGCCTCGGCTAGTATTGGAGCCCTGTTTTGAGGCCTAGTGAATCGGGCATTTCCCTTACCTCCATACCCGCCTTCTGCAGCCACAAGCTTATCGCCTTCGACAACCAAATCTCCAAGAACCGTCCTCTCACCGTCCAAACCAATCTTCGTAACAAGCGTTCCCAATGGAACATCGATGACAAAATCTTTCCCTGCTCGTCCCGTCTTGTTGCCTCCTCTTCCCCTTCCACCATCATCAGCATGAAAGTTGCGCTTATACCTGAACGCCCGAAGCATATGTTGCCCTGACTGCGCCCTAATAAGAACCCTGCCACCATCCCCACCATCCCCACCATCAGGCCCACCTAAGGGAACATATTTTTCCCTTCGAAAGCTAACATCTCCGCTTCCTCCATTTCCCGCCCTAATAGTTATTCTTGCTTTATCTATCATAATATTTAGTAGTATCTAATATAGCCATAATCATAATAGATAATAACGTGTTATGGGGATAATGGGAGTTTGCCTAGTGAAGTTGTTATTAATATGGTTCGGCTAGCTGTGACGGCTTTAGGTGTTACAAGGATATTAAGGTCTGGTGATAATGAGGATAATGGGCGATAGAGCATCTATGAAGGTGTCTGTTCTTCGATGCGTGCGGAGATCGATTCAAGCTGGGCTTTGAGGCTCTTATCGGTGATCTTTTCCTTAAAGATTTTAGCCCACGCGTGCCGCACAGTCGTATGGTCTCTATTCCCAACCACCGAGCCGATGTCTTTGAGAGACATCTGTGTACACTCTCGAAGCAGGTATATTGCCACCTGGCGGGCAGACGTGACTTTCTTATCTCTCCGCTTGCTGACGAGGGCCTGGTTCTCGACGCCGTAGAAAGAGCATACCTGGGAGATAACAGTTTCAGGCGGAGGGACTTGCTTCTGCTTCATGGTCAGAAGGTCTCCAAGGCTGAGATAGGCAAGGTCCAGGTCGAGTGTCTGAGCCGTCAGATCAGAGTAGGCGCAAACACGGTTCAAGGCCCCTTCCAGGTCGCGAATGCTTGAGAGGAAGTTCTCGGAGATCAGGTCTAAGACTTCGTCAGGGACGCCTACGCCCATGGCCGCGGCCTTCACCTCAAGGATTGCCTTGCGCGTTTCAAGGTCGGGGAGTTGGATATCGGCACTGAGCCCCCACTGAAAGCGGGATCGTAGGCGGTCTTCCAGCGGGACCAGCGCCGAAGAAGGCCTGTCACAGGCAATCACGATCTGGCGGTTGGAGTTATGAAGATCGTTGAAGGTGTGAAAGAAGCCCTCTTGTATGGCCTCTTTGCCCCGCATAAACTGGATATCGTCCATGAGGAGGACATCAACCGAACGGTATTTTTCCCGAAATTCCCCTGTCCGCTTCATCTGAATTGACGTTATGAATTCATTGGTGAACTGCTCAGAGCTTACGTACAGGTAGTTGAGACCCCTGCTGGCAGAGGCGTGGCCTATGCCGTGTAGAAGGTGGGTCTTGCCCAGCCCAACGCCTCCGTACAGGAAAAGCGGATTATAGGCTGTACCGGACCGGGAGGATACTGCCACCGCCGCGGCATAGGCCAGCTGGTTTGACTGGCCAACGACGAAGGAGTCCAGGGTGTACTTCGGGTTGAGCCTGAAGGCCCTGGTTCCATTTTGGCCTCCATTTTGGGAGGAATGGCCATTAGACGACTGCGGAAGCTGGGCGGCTAAGGCCTGAGGCTCCTCGCGCGGAGAGGTATGAGAAGTCATCTGCGTCATAACCTGGAACTGCACAGTTGTTGGCAAGCCTGCGACCTGGGACAGGGCGGCCTCGATGAGGGACGACATGCGCCGCTCAAGCCACTGGGCCACGAAGGGGGATGGAGCGCCCACCACCATCCTGTTGTCGTTAAAGGACAGACCTACGGTGTCTTTGAGCCAGGTAGCATAGCTGGGCCGGCTTACCTGCAATTCAAGGCTGCCAAGGGTTGCTTCCCACATCTGGCTAGGGTTCAGGCGTTTCACAGGTGCGTCTTTTCTCCCGAGAATACAGACTAATAATCCGCAACACGCGCAGGGAAAACCTCGCGGCTACCCCACGATTACAGGGAAGAGGAACCAGGATAAAATAGCGCCAGGGGGCACTGAAAAGGCACCTGAATATCAGGCGGATCAAGGAGCCTCCGGAGGTGGGTCCGGGGCTATGTTGTTTGGGCCATGCACAATATAACAGGGTCGGCGTCCAGGGCCTGCAAGGGTCGCGACAACGAGTTTTCGGCGAGTTTCCCCCCGATTGTTGTTTGGGCCCTGGCATCCCTCTATAATCCCTGACGAGGCAAGTCAATGAGAGTGATATACATGGGGACGCCGGCGTTCGTCATTCCTCCCCTGGAGCAGCTTGTGGAGAGTGGCTATCAGGTGGTTGGCGTCTACACCCAACCGGATAGACCAACGGGTCGGGGAAGAAATGTGGCGCCATCGCCAATCAAGGCCTACGCCGAAGAGCACGGCCTGAGGGTGTTTCAGCCCACCTCTTTAAGGGACGAAAATACCTATAAGGAACTCGCCGCCCTCGAACCCGACATCATGGTCATAGCCGCCTACGGAAGAATTCTCCCGAGCGAGGTGGTAAACCTGCCGCCTCTTGGATGCGTGAACATCCACCCATCGCTTCTGCCGCGATATAGAGGGCCTTCTCCCGTGGCGTTCACCCTACTGGAAGGAGACGAGACAGCCGGGGTGACGTTGATGCTCTTGAATGAGGGGATGGACTCCGGCCCGATACTTGCCCAAGAGGAACATGCCCTGTTACCCCAGGACACGGTGGAGACACTGACCGACAGGCTGTTCCGTGAGGGAGCGAGGCTCCTGGTGAAAAACCTGCCCCTCTACGCCCGGGGCGACCTTGCACCAAGGCCCCAGGAGGAAGCCCTCGCGACCTATGCCCGCAAGCTGACCAAGGAAGACGGGGCAATCCGGTGGGAACTGTCGGCGGAGAGTCTATGGCGTGAGGTACGCGCCTACTCCCCCTGGCCCGGCTCCTACACACACTGGCAGGGGAAGCTGCTCAAGGTGCTGGACGCTGTACCCCTGCCCGGAGGCGCAGGCAGCCCTCCAGGCAAAGTGGTGCTCTTGGAAACCGACGCAGCGGCTACCGTCGGCGTGGTTACCGAAGACGGCATCCTGGGGCTCAAGAGAGTCCAGCTTGAGGGTAAGAGGGATGTGGATGCCAGAGACTTTCTACAGGGGTACGAGGGATTTCAAGGTTCCGTCCTGCCCTGCTAGTGGTGAGACCAGCGCATTGCCCTTCCAAGACTAGCCCGCCGTAGCGGGCTAGTCGCTCTCCTCTGTCACCGCCGCCTCTTCGGTGGTCACCTCTGCCGGCCTCGCGACCTCTTCCTCTACCACTCTGGGAGCGCCTATTCTGACGATGAGTTCATCCGGGTCAGTCAGGATGGTAACGCCGGACGCGGGAATATAGTCCGAGACCCTGATGCCGTTGTCCAGTTCCTCCAGGCCGGATATATCGATCTCTATCCGTTCCGGCATCTCCATGGGCAAGCACTCCACGGAGAGTTCATGGAGGGTCTGCATCAGGATACCGTGGTGCGTCCGTACTGCCGGGGCCTCCCCAAAGAGGACAACGGGCACATCTCCCCTGACCGTATGGGTCACGTCCACTCGAAAGAAGTCGACGTGAAGTATCCGGTTGGTAATGGGATGGTGTTGGACCTCGCGGACAAACACCAGGTCCTGCTGTTTGTTGCCTTCTTGCTTGAGGTATAGGGGTATGTTTTGCCCAACGTGATTCACGACCTTGGAGACCGTGGAACTATCGGCCTGTAGAGTCTGGGATGGTACGCCATTACCATAGAGGTGCAGGGGAATCACGCCCGTCTTCCTCAGAGCCCTTACTTTCTTCCTTGTGATATCTCTTGGGCTAACGTCTAGGGATATGGTATCCATGACGTTCCTCCTTTTAAGTAAAATTAAGTAAAAGTCAATTTTGCCTACTCATAGTATCTCTTAAACACGTCCCCTGCAACTGCCACGCCTGTGTATCTGGCCAGAAACCCAAAAAAGGCGTAGGTGGTAGATGTGATGGCTGGGGCGAAAACTGGGACTGCCCTGCCTCTCCTGATACAGAAAGCAGACTGACTGTCTGAGCAGGGTTCCCTGTTGGCATATAATTGGGAATGGTGTCAACCACGGAGGTGTAACATGGCATTATTTGAGGAAGGCGACAGAGTGCGAGTCAAGGAAGGAGCAGACGGCCCCGTCCCTATGTATCTACCTGCCTCTGAGTATTGGGGCAAAGAGGGAGTAGTGCTTCTAGCAGACGATATGGATTTATGCTACGTGCAGTTCGACGACTCTCAACTACCAAATGATATGTTCTCGACGGATCAGCTGGAATCGCCATAGATCAGACTTGCGTGTCTTGTGCCCGGACGCTTTACAGGCCTTTGACCCATTGGGCTTGCTCGGGTACGACCTTCCTTTGAGGAACACCAAAAGCTTTCCCAGGCTTGAAGGTGTGTAGGGGGAGTGATATAATTCTCCAACGGTTGCAATGTTGTAATGAGGAGGTGGGGTATCAAGGTGCCGATGAAGGTAGACTATGGGGTACGAGCACTGGTTGAGCTTGCACAGCGGTATGGAGAAGGTTCCGTCCAGACCGTGGAGATAGCCGACCGCCAGAGCATCCCTGAGCCATACCTGGACCAGCTCCTTACCACCCTGAGCAAATTCGGGTTCATCAGGAGCCGTAGAGGGCCTCAAGGGGGCCACGTACTGGCCAAAGCTCCTGATGAGATAAGCTTGGGAATGGTTATGACCGGTCTGGAAGGCACGTCCGCATTCTTGGATTGCATCACAGAGCCAACGGAGTGTACGCTCTCCAATATCTGCGCACAGCGTGAGGTTTGGAGGTCTGTAGAGGATGCGGTCAACAGCGTGCTGAACTCCACCACCATTGCCGACTTGGCCAATCGCCAGAAGCGACCCCAAAGTCTGGGAATGTACCAGATCTAACACTGGATCAATCCTAGTGGAAGCCAGGCCCCGTTAGGATCTACTCCTCGGCCTCAGCCGAGTGTGGAGCGCGGGGTTTTCGTATTATCGGTGAATCTGTAGACATTACGGGGCATCTAATCTGAATGCCAGCCAAAAGAGGAGGGTCAAGGAAATGACTCAGACAGCAGCGCTCACGCCGGAGCAGGTAAAACGTTACAGCCGGCATCTCATCATGCCCCAGGTGGGCAGCAAGGGACAGAGAAACCTTCTGGATGCAAAGGTACTCATCATAGGGGCCGGAGGTCTTGGGTCTCCTGTAGCCCTGTACCTGGCTCTCGCAGGTGTAGGCACCATAGGAATCGTGGACTTCGATGTGGTGGAGCTGAGCAACCTCCAGCGCCAGATTCTTCATCGCCAACAGGATATCGGTAAGCCCAAGGTCCTATCGGCCCAGCAGACCCTGGCCGAATACAACTCCGACGTCAAGGTGGTTGGCCATGAGGCTCCACTTACCTCCGAGAACGCCATGGAGATAATTTCCCAGTACGACGTAGTGATCAACGGGGCCGACAACTTCGCCGCCCGATACCTGGTGAACGACGCATCCTACCTTTTGGGCAAGCCCCTGGTGGACGGCAGCATTCTGATCTTCGATGGGCAGGCCAGCGTGTTCATCCCCGGTCAGGGATGCTACCGCTGCCTCTTTCCCACTCCTCCACCCCCTGGAGTAGTGCCCAGTTGCGCCGAGGCAGGCGTGTTGGGGGCGCTGCCCGGCCTGGTGGGGAGCATTCAGGCCATAGAGACCATCAAACTGATCCTGGGAGTGGGTGAGCCACTGGTGGGACGCTTGCTGCTCATCGATGCCCTGAGCATGGATTTCCGCACGGTGAAGCTGCGGCGTAACACCGCGTGCCCTCTATGCGGTGATAACCCCACCATCCATGAGCTTATAGATTACGAAATCTTCTGCGGGCTTAAGCCCCCTGTCCCCGTTGCCTAAGACCGGGGAGGACGTCAGCTTGGAAATAGTTGGACAATCACTCATGAAGAAAAGAGACATTCTCGATACCATTGGGAATACCCCGATGGTGGAGATAGAGCGGATGAGTCCCAAGAAGGACGTCCACATATTTGCCAAGCTGGAGGGGAGCAACCCAACGGGCAGTCTCAAGGACCGCATCGCCAAGTACATGATCGAGCGGGCCGAGGCCGACGGCACCCTCACCCACGATAAGGTTATTCTGGAGCCCACCAGCGGCAACACGGGAATAGCCCTGGCCTTCATTGCGCGGAGGAAGGGCTATAAGATAAAGGTGATCATGCCCGAGAACGTCAGCGTGGAGAGGGCGCAGTTGCTGGAGGCCTACGGCGCGGAGATAGTGTACAGCGACGGGTCCAAGGGCACCAACGGGGCCATCGTGGTAGCCGAGGCGATGGCGGCCAAGGATGATGGCTACTTCATGCCGTACCAGTATGGAAACGAGGCCAATCCAAGGGCTCACTACGAGACCACCGGAGTGGAGATCCTGGAGGACCTTCCGGAGGTGGATGTATTCGTGGCGGGACTGGGAACCGGCGGTACTCTCATGGGAGTGGGCAGGCGTCTCAAGGAGTATAACCCGGACATAAAGGTGGTCGCCGTAGTCCCTCACCCCGATGATGTAATTCAGGGGCTCCGCAGTTTGGAGGAAGGGTTCATTCCGCCGATTCTTGACCTCTCGCTTCTCGACAGTCGCATAATGGTCGAGAGCAAAGAGGCGTTCAGGGTTACACGGGAGTTGATGCAAAAAGAGGGAATATTCGCGGGTGTCTCATCCGGGTCTGTGCTGTGCTGCGCCATGCGGCTGGCAGAGCGAATGGAGAAGGGAAACATCGTTTGCCTCCTGGCCGATGGCGGGTGGAAGTACCTGAGTACCGCCCTGTGGACCAAGGACTTCGAGGAGTTGAAGGATAGCGTAGATCAAAAGATATGGTGGTAGTCATCCGGGTGAGTGGGGAGAAGGGGAAGAGACGGTTCATTCAGGGATCGTGACAATTTTCTACAAATTACATTTGCAAAATAGCCGGGAGATATAGCGTCTCCTGGCTATTATTGTTTTCCGGATCAGTGACGAGATACAAAAACCGTGCCCTCTCTGCCCGCGTCCCTTGACAAGCCGGGACGAGCGGCAGGGCGCGCTTGCGAAACCAGTGCGACAGCAGTCTGGTTGTGGGTGCAGGGCGTGCACTGCCGCACTGTAAACGCTTGCAACGTGCTTGTTAATCCTGATAAACTCTTGCAAGCGCTTATATTACTTTATAAAGGGGGAATTATGAAAATATCCCAGATTATGGTTTCAACGGGGCCAACCGAAGAAGGACTTCCGCCCCTTCAGGGCATGCTTCTGGCGGAGTTGAATAGACGCCCTGATGAGGTGTTCGATAACAGCGACGAAGGACTGCTCCAGATATTTCCCCGGCTGAAACGCTCCTCCCTGAGTTGGTCCCTCTACCTGCTTCACAAAAAGGGACTCATATCCAAGCGGAAGGTGCGGGTCAATGGGCGGCTCACCACCGTCTTTGGCTCCCATGAGGCCGTTGAAGCCTTGAAGGGGCATCTGAACGTGGCGGACTAGGCCGTGATAGGGCTGCTGCTCCGGCTTCTTCTGCTGCCGTTAAGACTAGCCCTGCTGCCTCTGAAGATCCTCCGCGGCATCACGACCTTCATCACCTGCGTTGTTCCCCTAATTGTCGTAGTCGCGATCGGGGCCGTTGCCGTCTGGTTCCTGTTTATTAGGTAATCTGTTTTAGAAAACCCCTTACTGGACAGCCAGCATCTCGCTGAGGAACGCCTTGACCACGTGCACGGGAACGGCCATGCCGACCTCCGGCCCGGCCATAAGGGTGTTGATGCCCACCAAGCGATGGTTCGCATCTATCAAGGGCCCTCCCGAATGCCCCGGCCTCAGCCTCAGGCTTACCCCAATCCACTCCTTCGTCGGCCCTGGTATCTCCGGCCACTCCGACCCCACGTCTATGACCACGCCCGCGGTGGCGGCTCCCTTTACACCCCACGGGTGGCCCATGGCCAGCACCAACTGTCCGGGCTGAAGGTCCCTGGAGTTCCCTATCTCGATGGTGGGCAGGCCCGTTGCCTCCACCATCAGCGCCGCCAGGTCTCGCTCCTTGTCACGGGCCAGGAGTCGGGCTGGCAGCGTGGCTCCCCCGGGCAGCGTTACCCGCAGGGAACCGCTTGAGGCGACGTGGGCGTTCGTGATGATGAGTCCTTCGGAATGCCAGATGATCCCCGCGCCCGCGCCGCCCCTGCGCCCGCCGAGGCGCACCTCCACCAGGGCGCGTCCTGCGCTCTCCGCCATACCCGCCATCTCTATGTTCAATTGATGGGCCACCGAGGGCATGGCGACCTCTTCTTGCGACCGTTCTATAACAGAGCTTTACATAATTGCTTCCCCTTGAACACTATGAGCGCTCTCCAATGGCTACGCTTATTTCCTGAATTTGCCCGCCCCTCACCAGGCGTATTGCCGCCTCTGTGCCGATACGCTCGCCGCTCAACTGGGACACCAGGTCGTCTGGGTAACGCAGCGGTTGTCCGTCGATGGAAATGAGGGTGTCGCCAAGGAATAGGCCGCTCTTTTCTCCGGGGCTGGCAGACTCCACGGACACCACCAACAGGCCCGTCTCCTGGCCGGTTTGCTCTACCAGAGACTCAGGCAACCGGGCCGGCTGAACGGCCACTCCCAGGTATCCCCGCTGCACGCGTCCGTGGGCCAGTAGCGTCTCCACCACCCTGCGTATTGTGGAAGCCGTTATCGTCACAGGCGATCCCCGCCGCAGCGCTGTGGTGTTGAGTCCAACGAAGTTGCCCTCTGCATCCATCAAAGGCCCTCCCGAGAAGCCTGGATACATGGCCACGTCGGGCTGTAGATAGTGGTCCAAACGGCCGCCCGTGGGAGTGCGCCAGCTTTCGCCCAGTGCGCTCACGATGCCAAGGGTTGCCAGGACGGTTCGGCCTGGCCGCCCCAGGGCCAGTACAAGATGCCCCACTCGTAAGGCATCGGCTTCAGACCAGGAGGGAGGCGTCAGGTCTTGAGCCTGGATACGCAGCACCGCCAGGTCAGTGGTCGGGTCGCGGCCGACCAGGGTTGCGGCGACGGTCTCCCCGCCCGCCAGACCGACCCTAATGTTGTCGTCCCGCTCCACCACGTGGTGGGCCGTGACGATGACGCCCTCGGCCGACCAGACAACGCCGCTTGCGGGCAGTCGAGGCCGTGCTTCCACACGAACAACGCCGGGGCCTGCGGCCTCCACCGACGAAGCCAGCTCGTTTGATAGTTTCGACAAAGTGTCTGCCATGTTTTACCTCCCTATTACCGAATTACCATTGGTTGTTAAATTGGGGTCTTCCTACCCGTAGCTCTACTTTACCTGTGTGGAATGGCCCGTACATCGCCCATGTGGCCAGGGTGCGACCTGGAAAAACGGGCAGGTTGTATGTGCAGAGCACTAGTAGGGGTGGGTTTCAAACCTGCCCCCTACGGAAAGGATGGTTCGACCAATGTAACATGTAACAGCAGTTGAATGTGGGTGCATGGCACGCCCTGCTAGAGGAGGATATAGCCAAGGCGGGTGGCCTGCATGACGGCCTCAGTACGACTCTGAGCGTTCAGCTTACCCAGGATGGAGTTGACGTGGAACTTGACGGTATGGTCGCTGATGCCAAGCTGGAGAGCGATGGATTTGTTTGGGAGGCCCTCTGCCATCAGCGTCAACACCTCCGCTTCCCTGGGGGTCAGGCCCCCTGCCGTTGGCGGTAATGGGGTGACTCTGGCGGTCATCATGGAAGAGGCTAGCTGAGGGTCTACGGCCACTATTCCGGAGGCCACGGCTCCAAGGGCCGCAATCAGGCTTGCGGCGTCCGCATTCCGGAACAACAGGCCCAGCGCCCCTGCGGTCCAGACCTCACTGGCGTGACTCTCATCGGGTAGCAGGGCCACCAGGGGCGGGCTGCCCTCAGGCATATCCGACAGGTTTTCCAGGGCTGCCGTTGTATCAAATCCCAGGTCCCAAAGCACAACGTCGGGGCGAAACGTTTCCAGATCGGCGGTCAAGTCAGCATCGTCGGCAACCTGGCCCACGACAGTGCAACCGGGCTGGCTGGACAGCAGCGCTGTCAGCCCCGCTCTGGCCAGAGGGTCTGCTGCCACTATCAGCACCCTCAGGTCGTCCACTAGGGTACTGGCCCTACAGATAGCACGTAGGACGACGGTTGAGTGGTCTTTGGGGCGATGGGCGCGACTATCACAATCGCCCGCTCAAGTCCGGCCCCAAACCCCCTGAGTATCAGGTTCCCAGTTAAGTCCTGTGTCAGTGGCATGTTCCGAACGGTAATCTCAGCCCCCATTTCTATGACCTGGACAAGGTAGTCCTGTGGCACACGGTTGTCCGTGCGGATAAATCCAAGGGCCTCCCACAGACCGTCGCTCTCCGCGTCGTCGGAGTAGTCAATCTCGGGGATAGAGATGTCGTCTATGCAGATGCCGTCCTCGTTGAGGGCGGCGTCTGTCACGTATTCAAAGCGCAGAAGGACCTCCATCCCCGCGTACGGAGTCAGGTCCACGGAGTCCTCCTGCCATCCCTTGCTTTGGCCCGTGTAGCCTGCCCCGAAGCCGAGGCCAAGGGAGTTCTGCGGAGAGGCCAGACCACCCTCCAGGATATTCCAGGACTCTCCGCCGTCGGAGGATACCTCCACGTAGGCGTAGTCCCACGACTCCTCTATGGAGTACCATGACCAGAAGTTCAGCGTGGCTTGAGAGACCCGCGAGAGATCGAAGCTCCTGGTCAGCGACGAATCGATGGAGTCTCCCCGGTTCCCCCACCAGCAATAGCTGCCGCTATGCGCTGAGGTAGGCAGCAGAGGAGTATCCTGCTGCCCCTGGAAAGACACCAGGGCGTCACCTTCCTTCAATCGCACCTCTACGTACTCTCCTGCGTACTGGGGCACGGCGCCGCTGTGCTGGCCGTACTCACTCATCGTCTTTGATGGTCTAACGCCTACGTTCAGCCCTTCGTAGAAGTTGTTGCCGACCTCCCGGGAATCCAGGTAGTTAGCCACCAGCCAGTCCTGGAAAACCTCTTGAAACGTCGCCTCATATCCCAGGGAGTGTAGATAGGCAGTCACCCCCTCTATTCCATCCTCCGGCTGCGCCACGAGTTTGCTCAGGCTATCGTGGCCTCCATAGTGCTGGGCAAGGTACTCCATGAAGAGGGAAGCCGCGCCGTAATGAGGCAGAGCGGAGTCCCTGCCTGAAGCCCAGGTTGTCAGGGGAGTGGCCGGGGATTCGATGAAATAGTCTATGAAGCTGAGCCCATAGCCGGCCAGGCCATTGGCCACCTCCGAGAGTCCTTCATTGACCCACGTCTCCTCCCCAGGATCGCCCGCCCAGTGGACCGCGTGTTGCAGCTCATGGGCCAGGGTTCCCAGATAGGCAGGCGAGCCAACGAAGCTGCTGGTGTTCATGTAGATGATCTCTCGCTCGTTGCTAAAGGGATAGACCGCTTTGGGGTATTCGTCGGAGGCGCTGTAGTATCCTGCCACACCACGAAGGGGAGAATGAAGGATGGTCATGCGGGGGTCGTTGTCCACCCCGGGAGACCACTCACTGCCGAAGGCTGCTGTCACCACAGGATAAATTGTCTCTTCAAAGGTCTGTGCGGCGGCCCGAAGGGCTTGCTCTGGAGGGTCATACCCATCCTTGAAGTACCAGTAGGCGTGCTCACTGACAAAGAGCAACTCGGCTTCCACCTCGTACATCTTCCTGTCCACCAGATCAGCCACCCAGAAAACGTCCTGACGGCCCACTTCATAGCTGACAGGGTCCCGATTCACCACCCGTGATATCGGCTGTTCCAGGTCGGGTTGGAAGCGCCGAATCAAGGAGTACAGGTCTCTATCCGGGGCATCGATGAGGTATGACGTGACTGAAGCGGCAGTAGGCGTCGCAGCCGGGGTGAGAGTAGGTGGAAGCGGCGCGGTTGGTGAGGACGCGGGAGTAGTGCTGGCCGAGGGAGAGACCGTTGGTACAAGCACACCAGTTGGCGATGGCGTTGGCTTCGGCGTAGAGGGAGCCGTTGGTGCTGACACGTGGGTAGGTGACGGCTGTGGGGCCGGTGTGCAGCGTACCACTAGGTACAGCACTGCCAACATCAATAGTATCACTGAGAACTTGCGCATAACGGTTGGGATTTGCCAGAGGATATCGAGTCAGAATACCTGGTCTTGATTAAGTATCGACTGAAAAAGCTACCTTGTCCATACATCTACCCCATGCTATCATTCTGCCAAGTCATAAGGGTGAACTGGAGGGTCGTATGACCACGGAAAGGCAGAAGGCTCTGGAGCTAGCCCTGAGCCAGATAGAGCGGCAGGTGGGCAAGGGGAGCATCATGAGGCTGGGGGAGGCTGGCCAGCGGCTTGCAGTAGAGGCCATCCCAACGGGGTCACTCTCGCTGGATATGGCTTTGGGGATCGGCGGAGTGCCCCGCGGAAGGGTTACCGAGATCTTTGGATCCGAGTCTGCGGGGAAGTCTACCCTGGCCCATCACATAATGGCGCAAGCCCAAAAGATGGGTGGAACCGCGGCCTATATCGACACCGAGAACGCTCTTGACCCCGCCTACGCCAGCAACCTGGGAGTGAACCTGGATGAGCTCCTTGTCTCTCAGCCAGATACCGCCGAGCAGGCCCTGGAAATCGCCGAGTACCTGGTCAGAAGCGGCGCCGTCGACGTGGTCGTCATCGACAGCGTGGCCGCTATGGTCCCCAGGGCAGAGCTTGAAGGCGATATGGGTGATTCCCACATGGGGCTTCAGGCCCGACTCATGTCCCAGGGGCTGCGCAAGCTGTCCTCTGCCATCAACCGCTCCCACGCCGTCGTCATCTTCATAAACCAGCTTCGAGAGAAGATAGGCGTGGTCTTCGGCAATCCGGAGGTCACTCCCGGCGGGCGGGCGCTGAAGTTCTACAGCTCCGTGCGCATTGACCTGCGCCGTGTGGACTCCATCAAGCACGGCACCGAGGTTGTCGGCACCAGGATCAAGGCCAGGATCGTGAAGAACAAGGTGGCCCCTCCCTTCCGTCTTGCCGAGTTCGACATCATGTTCAACCACGGCATCAGCAAGGAAGGCGATATCCTGGACCTCGGCACCGTCGACGGCACCATCAAGAAGTCCGGCTCTTTCTACTCCTACGGCGAGGTACGCCTGGGCCAGGGACGGGAGGCCGCCAAAGAGTACCTTGTCCAGCACCAGGAGCTATCGAAAGAGGTGGAAGGGCTGATCAGGGACTCCGCGGCACACCGTGCCCCTCTGGCAGTGGCAGTGGTTGAAGATGAGGATGAAGAGGAAGCAGAAGAGGCCTAGCGACAGCTTCCAGTCCAGGGGTCTGTGCTGCAATCCTGGTGCGCCAGTATTCGCCGTCGGTGAAATCAAGAAGCCTTCTTCGCGGGTATGCGGGAGGCCATCTCTCTAATCGTGCACAACCGCACTCCCGGCTGTTGACTGCTGAGGAGGATGAAGGAACACCATAATAAGCGCTCCCATCGCTCCCGAAACGGCAAAGACCATGAACGCCAGGTAGTAACTTTCGGTCACGTCGTACACAAACCCCGCGAAAACCGGCCCCAGCACAAGGCCGAACATCTGCACAAAGTCCATCATTCCAGAGATGGTGCCAAACGCCCTTCGGCCAAAATACTCGGCCCGTACGATGGACATGGTTGTTGCACCACCACCCCACCCTATGCCGTAGATCAGCACGAAGAAGATCAACTGCCACCATACCGTCACATAGGCCAGGATAAGCGAGCCCGCGGCTGCCAGACCTATGGTGATGGCCATGACGAACCGCTTCGGAATTCGGTCTGCCAGCCATCCAAAACCCAACCGCCCCAGGATGCTGGTCACGGCGGTCATGCCCAGCACCGTGGCGGCCATCTGGGGGTTTATCCCGATGCCGATGAGGAACGGGACCTGGTGCAGCCCAATTGCCCCGATGATGAGCTGACGCAGCCCAAAGACCACGCAGAGAAGCCAGAACACGGGAGTCCTCAGTGCCTCTCCTATGCTGTACGTTGCCTCCACGTCACCTTCGACTGAGGCCGGAAATTCTTCGCCCCCGTGAGAATCCGGCTGTTGAGGCTCCGGCGACGGTGTTATGGTCCGGCCATCGGGCAGCAGACCGTACTGTTCCGGGCGATGGCGCATCACGGCGGCCAAAGGAAGTCCCACAACCCAGATGAGTATCCCCGCAATAGCGGCCGTGGGCCTCCATCCCAGGCTGATGACGAGCCAGCCCAGCAGCGGAACAATTAGTCCCCCAAGGCCAACTCCGGAGGTGGAGATCCCAAGGGCAATACCCCTCTTCCTCACGAACCAGTTGGTTGGTGCCACCAGGGCGGGGACGCGGACGCCGAGAGACATTCCCACGGAGATTAAGAGGAGGTAGACAACATAGAACATGACTAACGATTGGACAAGGCTCATCCATATGAACCCAAAGCCCATAATTGTCACGCCAAAGAGCATTATGCGTCGCGGGCCGAACCGGTCCACTAGGTAACCGCCAACGGGGCCCAACAGCCCACCCTCCAATTGAGAAATCGATATGACTCCTGAAAGAACGGTACGGTTGGTCGCAAACTCATTCGCCAGCGGAAGGAAAAACACGCCGAACCCAAGCCAGTAAATGCCGGCACCGACCGACAGCACTATCATGGAGGCGAAGACAATCCACCACCCGTAATACACCTGCTGTAACCTGAGAGCGTATGGAAGCGAGTTCAACATGATTTTCCTCACCAGAAGAAAGCCTCACTCAATGTCGGACCAAGAGTACTCCAAGGAATTGCTCGCTGCAATGGTTATGCCTGCATAACAGGCAACTTACAGAGCAGTTGGATAGTGGTGCTATAATTGGGCACACATCGTCATCACCGACCATTGGTGATTTTTCGCTCTTAATAATAAAGAATTTACAAAACCCATGATGGACGAAGAGAAGACACTTGAAAGGGCGACCTCGCTCGCCCTCCGATACCTTTCCTATAGGCCCCGCAGCGAGTTCGAGGTCATGGGACGCTTGAGACGCAGGTACAATGAGCAGGTCGCCGAGTCGGTCATAGAGTGGCTGAAAGAGCAGGGCCTGGTGGACGACAGGGCCTTTGCCATCGCTTGGAGCCAGAGCAGGGCCTCCCACAGGCCCCGTAGCGCAGCCCTGATACGGAGGGAGCTGCTGGAGAAGGGCGTTGCCAAGGAGATGGCCCAGGCGACGGTGGATACCCTGGACGATGAGGAGAGCGCCTACAACGCCGGGCTGCTGCGCGCCAACTCTCTGGCAGACGCCGATTACACGACCTTCCGACGCCGTCTGTGGGGTTATTTGCAGCGACGGGGGTTCAGCCAGTCCATCGTCCGCAGGACTGTGGGGCGTCTGTGGGAGGAGCGTGGGGGGGCGGGGGACTAGGGGATGGCTATGAATGGTAGAGCTGAAGGAAAGGATACAATCCTACCATGACAACTGACCAGATAATTCGCTGCTTTGGAGATACGAACGACCCGCTGATGACGCGTTACCACGACGAGGAGTGGGGCGTGCCGCTGCACGATGACCGTGGCCTCTTCGAGTTCCTGGTGCTGGACAGCTTCCAGGCCGGGCTCTCATGGCGCACCATCCTCCACAAACGGGAGGCCTTTCGCAATCCCTTCATCAATCTCTCCTTATCTGCCAATGATTTCCTATTCGGAGTTCTCTCCGCGTTGAGTACCGCGCTTCATCCTGCCGTACTCTGAGGCGAACTCCGCTCCCACGATGAGAATGAGTGCCGATATATACGTCCATACCATCAGAATAATGATGGACGCCACGCTCCCATAGAGTTGATCGTACCTTGCAATGGTGTCCAGGTACAGGATGAATGCACTCTTAGTTAGCTCAAACAGCGCACCTGCAATTATCGCCCCCAGCCACACATCGCTCCAATATGTTCTTGTTTTAGGAAGATATTTGTAGATGGCTAGGAAAGAGGTGGCCTCGTTTGTCTGAACAGTGCTGCCCGGTTTGATAAGTGGAATCATGCTGCTGTGTCTT
>JAQBZZ010000051.1 GCA_027622595.1 Chloroflexota bacterium | reverse complement strand
AAGGGTCGGGCTGTTCGCCCGTTAAAGGGGTACGTGAGTTGGGTTCAGAACGTCGTGAGACAGTTCGGTCTCTATCTGCCGTGGGCGTAGGAGGCTTGAGGGAATCCTTCCTTAGTACGAGAGGACCGGGAAGGACGGCCCGCTGGTGTACCGGTGGTCCCGCCAGGGGCCCAGCCGGGTAGCCATGGCCGGTCGGGATAAGCGCTGAAAGCATCTAAGCGCGAAGCCCTCCCCAAGACTAGGCCTCCCATTCCAATTTGGAAGTAAGGCCGCAGGTAGACCACCTGTTTAGAGGACGGAGGTGTACGGCGGGCAACCGCTTTAGCTGACCGTTCCTCATAGGCCGAGGCCTTCCCCACTCCAAGGCTCGGTGATGCTCTCCTAAAATATGCAAAACTTGCTCTTCTCCCGTCCTGATTCGTCGGGAATGTGCGTACCTTATGTGAAGCAATCCCCGGGTGACTAGAGCGAGGTGGAACCACCCGTTTCCATTCCGAACACGGAAGTGAAACGCCTCAGCGCCAACGATACTGCCCTCGGGAGGGGGTGGGAAAATCGGCCGTTGCCCGGGGGCTTCTTTTGTCTGGGACTCTTCCTCCAATTTCTTCCCCGCAGAAATCCATCAGCCCTCCCCGTGCGTATTTGAGGGTAAACCCCCATGGAATACGTACCTATGACCTTTACAGCTTCTAGAAGCTCATCCTATAATGACCCCAGGTAGCGTATCCAGGAAAGCGGTAGGTAACCGTGGTTTCTTCTCCGCAAGAGCAGACCCCTGAAACTCTGACCATGGGTGAGCTCCTGGAGATGTCTGGAGGTTGGAAAGATCTCCACAGGGGCGAAGTGGTCGAGGGCGTCGTTATGCGCGTCGATCTTGAGGGTATCTTGGTCAACGTCGGTGGTAAGTCAGAAGGTATAATCCCCTCAAGAGAGGCCAGGAGCCTCACTCCAGAAGCGCTAGCCGCATTAGCGATCGGTTCCTCCGTTACCGCGTATGTCCTGCAGACTGAACGTGACGATGGCATCGCAATCCTCTCCCTGGATAGAGCCCGTAGTGAGACCGGATGGGCTGTACTGGAGAAGGCTTTGGAAGCCGATTCTCTGGTAGAGGGAACCATTGTTGAGCACAATCGCGGCGGCGCGGTAGTAGATGTGGAGGGCGTTCAGGCGTTTGTGCCCCTCTCCCACCTGCTACCAACCACAAAACAACAGAGAGACCAGCAAGAGGCAGGAGTCCAGACTCCTCCAGCCCAACCTCAACAGTACAAGGTGCTAGAGGTTGACCGCAGGGGCCGCAGGGCTATCCTCTCAGAACGATTGGCATGGCAGGGTTGGCGAGAAGAACAGAAAGCCAAGCTGCTACAGGAGTTGGTGGAAGGAGAGACCAGGAAGGGTAAAGTCAGCGGCGTGGCCAAGTTCGGCGTATTTGTTGACCTTGGTGGGGCTGATGGCCTGATACACACGTCTGAGCTCTCCTGGCAATCCGTGACAGACCCGGAGGATATTGTCCACGTAGGTGACGAACTTGATGTAATGGTGTTAAATATAGACAAGGAGAAGGAACGCATCTCCTTGAGCCTCCGTCGGCTCAACCCGGAGCCCTGGACAACAATCACAGAAGCATTTCAGATAGGACAGATCGTAACTGGTACCATTACCCGGTTGACAACGTTCGGCGCATTTGCTCAGATTGAAGGGGGCATTGAAGGCCTAGTCCATATTTCTGAGTTGAGCGACAAGCACATCACACATCCGAAAGAGGCGGTGAAGGAGGGGGAGGTTCTGGAGCTCAAGATCCTGAACCTGGACCTGGAGCGTCACCGATTAGGACTTAGCAGAAGGCGGGTGGTGGAGGAGATGTAGGTCTGTGCTCCTATAGCGCAGAGCGCGCGAGGAGCCTGCCCAAAAAACTGCTTAGTTAGGGGATGGTTATGGCAAGTAGGTTTGAGAAGTTCTCAGAACGGGCCCGCAGGGTACTCTCCTTGTCTCAAGAAGAGGCGCTCCGGTTCAACCACAACTACATCGGCACGGAGCACATCCTTTTGGGTCTTGTCAGGGAGACGGAAGGCGTAGCTGCGCGCGTGCTCAGCAACCTGGGTATTGAGCTCAGCAAAGTTCGCTCAGCCGTAGAGTTCATCATCGGCAGGGGTGCGAAACCCGTGTCTGGTGAGAACATCGGCTTGACCCCCAGGGCCAAGCGCGTCATTGAGCTTGCTGTAGATGAAGCCCGCAGGATGAGCCATCACTACATTGGCACTGAGCATTTGCTCATCGGGCTGATGCGTGAGGGTGAGGGTGTTGCCGCAGGGGTGCTGGAGAGCTTAGGCGTCACCCTGGATAAGGTCAGGGCTGAAACGCAGAGACTGCTGAGCCAGAGCCTCACTCCCGGCCAGGGTGGTCAGGGAAGCGGTCGCGGCGCAGGCGCAGCCAGCACTACGCGTACTCCCATTCTGGACCAGTTGGGTGTTGACCTGACGGCGTTGTCACGGAGCAACAAGCTCGATCCGGTTTGGGGTCGGCAAAAGGAGCTCCAGCGGGCAATACAGATCCTCTCTCGGAGGACCAAGAACAACCCTGTGCTCATGGGTGAGCCTGGCGTTGGTAAGACCGCTATTGTGGAAGCCCTTGCGCAGAAGATCATCTCCGGCGACGTGCCAGAGACCCTGAGCGGCAAGCGTTTGGTCACCCTGGACATGGGCGCCCTGGTAGCGGGAACCAAGTACCGCGGTGAGTTTGAAGAGCGCCTGAAAAAGGTACTGGAAGAGATTAAGACTGCGGGCAACTGCATCCTCTTCATAGACGAGATGCACACGTTGGTAGGTGCGGGCGCCGCCGAGGGCGCTGTAGATGCTGCCAACATCCTTAAGCCTTCTCTGGCTCGTGGCGAGATCAGGGTCATTGGCGCAACGACTCTGGACGACTATCGTAAGTACGTTGAGCGGGACCCCGCTTTAGAGCGTCGGTTCCAGCCAATACTTGTGGAAGAGCCGACAGAGGAAGAGACCGCGGAGATCCTGCGGCATGTGAAGTCCCGTTACGAAGAGCATCACAAACTGATTATCAGCGAAGAAGCGGTGGTGGCAGCAGCCAAATTGGCCGCTCGGTTCATCCCGGATCGGTTCTTGCCAGACAAGGCCATCGACTTGATCGATGAGGCCTCGTCACGGGTGCGTATCCTCCACAGCACCATGCCGCTCTCTGTAAAAGAGGCGATGAAGGTCTTGGAGAACGTGCGCGGCGAGAAGGAAGAAGCGCTGTCCGACCAGCAATACGAGTACGCTGCTGAACTTCGCGAGCGTGAGCTTACCCTTGCCGGTAAGGTGGAAAACCTTGAGGGTGAGTGGCAGGATAACAAAGAGAATGAGCTGCCCACGGTTACTGCCGACGATGTCGCAGAGGTTGTGGGCATGTGGACCGGTATTCCTGTGACCCGCCTGCAAACGCAGGAGACTGAGCGGCTGCTCCACATGGAAGAGCATCTGCATAGCCGCATCATCGGCCAGCAAGAGGCCATTGTGGCAGTGTCCAAGGCTGTACGTCGCGCACGGTCCGGTCTGAAGGACCCCCGGCGGCCTGTAGGCGTGTTCATGTTACTGGGGCCCACGGGCGTTGGTAAGACCGAGCTAGCCAGAGCTCTTTCAGAGTTCATGTTTGGGTCTGATGATGCGTTGACCCGCCTGGATATGTCAGAGTTCATGGAGCGGCACACGGTGGCCCGCCTTGTTGGCGCACCTCCCGGATACATTGGCTACGATGATGGCGGTCAGTTGACGGAGGCCATCCGCAGAAAGCCACACTCGGTCATTCTGCTGGATGAAATTGAGAAGGCCCACCCGGATGTGTACAACATCCTTCTCCAGATCTTTGACGACGGTCACTTGACCGACGCTAAGGGCCGGAGGGTGGACTTCCGCAATGCAGTCATCATGATGACCAGCAACCTGGGGTCTGACCTGATCAGGCGGGACACACGCCTGGGGTTCTCCGCAAAGCTGGAGGACGGCAAGACCTTTGAACAGGACTACGCTCGGATGCAGGGAAAGGTCATGGACGAGGTGAAGAAGTTCTTCCGTCCTGAATTCCTGAACCGCATAGACGCCTCAGTGGTGTTCCACGCCCTGGAGCGTGAGCACATCATCCAGATTGTGGACCTGATGCTCGATCAGGTACAAAAAGAGGTCAAGGATCAAGAAATGACCATGGTGGTCACGGAGGCTGCCAAGGCGAAATTAGCGGAAGAAGGGTATGACCCGCATCTGGGCGCCCGTCCGCTACGCCGCGTCATTCAGAGCAAGATAGAAGACAAGCTGTCAGAGGAGATCCTGTCCGGTAAATACGTTATTGGCGACAGGATAATCCTGGATGTGAATGACGAGGGCGAGATTGTAAGCAGGCCTGACCTGGAGCCAGCTGAACCCGCGGAGCCTGCCGAGCCCGCCACCGCTACCTAACCAGACAGAAGCAAGAGACAGAAAGAAGAGAGCCCCTCATGTGAGGGGCTCTCTTCTTTCTGTTCACCTAGCCTGTCATTACCCTTGGGAGCAGAGCTGTCCTGTGTCCTCCAATGGTCGCTTGAGCGTACTCCGGTGTATTTAGGGGAAAGGGTAGACGCATGACCAAGCCCTGCCATACGTTAGCCCAAGCGTTCTACAGCAGGGAGACGCCTGTAGATGAAGGGAGGAAGAAGCTAGCGTTTGGAACGCCGCCGCACGGCTCTGGCTTCCTTCCGCATCTCTAGTGGCTCCGGGGGCCCGAACCGTCCAAACTTCCCCTTCACTGCCAGAAGAGGCACGGTTACCAGCAACACCAGTAGAGAGACGACTTGAGCCTCATTCAGCCCCAGGAACCATGTATCGTAGTCGTGGAAAATCAGGATGAAGACCCGCCCGAAGGCGTACAGGGCAAGAGAGGCCGCGAAGACCATCCCGTCCGGGCGAATAAGCTTGGGCAACACCCACAGCGCCAATGCGACGATGGTAAGATCCAGCATCGCCTCATAGACCACCGCGGGATGACTACCCGCAATAATGCCCGTTAAAGGATCCAAGTGGGCCTGATAGCTAATACTGCTGGGATTGGTCCACACGAAAGCCCACGGAAGTGATGTGGTATCCGCCAGGTGCTCTCCGTTGATGATGTCGCCAACACGACCAATGGCCATCGCCAACAGCAGGCCGGGAGCCGTGATGTCAGCCAGTCGACCTCGTACGATCCCGACTCTGGAGGCGTAGATCCACCCCCCGGCCAAGCCTCCCAGCACACCGCCCCATACGGCGATACCGCCGTTCCACACTTGAATGATCTTTTCCGGGTTGTCCCAGTAGAAATCAGCCTCGTCTATGACGTGGAGCATCCGCGCCCCAATCACGCCGCCCAGGATGCCCCACGTGGCTACAGCGTACACGTCGTCACTGGAGATGCCGTGCTTGGGTGCGAGTCTGGCCGTCAGGAGCACAGCGACGATTACCGCAATGAAGCTGAGGAAGCCGTGCCAACTCAGCACAAAGCCACCAGTATCAATAATGTTTGGGCCAATGCCGATTTCTATCATAGTGTCCTGCCGTTTTCGCCTTCTACAGCCTTATACGCGAATGCCCATCTTCATGGCGACGTCAAAGGCGGAAATGATATGCCTGTTCAACCCCAATGAGGGCCCGTCCATGCCCAAAGCCGCTCCTATGAGCTGCGGAAGGTGCAATATAGGCACGTTAATCTGCCGACCCATCTGCTTGGCCGCCTTAGCCTGGAAACCGTCCAGGTTCAGGTGGCAGAGGGGGCAGGGTGTCACCATGGCGTCTGCGCCCAGGTCCTGGGCCTCTCCGGTGTGCTTTGCCACCATGGCCAGGGAGTTCTTTTCATTGATGGTGAGGATCGGGAAGCCGCAGCACCGTGTTTTCCCTTCGTTGTCCACGGCAGTGGCCCCCAGGGCTTCGATAACCAGCTCCAAAGCCTCTCTACGCTGGGGATGCTCGTCGTACTCCAACGCGGCGGAAGGACGGACGATGTAGCAGCCATAGAAAGGAGCCAAGAACACACCGTCTAATGACCTCACCGCAAGGGACTTGATTTTATCCAGACCAATGTCCTCCACCATGACCCACAGCATGTGCTTGACCTGAATTCCGCCAGTGTACTCAAGGCCCTCTGTAGCGAGAATCTCGTTGACCTGCGCACGATACTCCTCATCCTCCAGCTTCACTTTCGCCTGGGCCATGACGCCCTGACAGGTGCTGCATATGGTCATGATGGGCAGCCCCATACGTTGGGCCAGAGCGAAGTTACGAGCGTTGAGGGTATCGCCCAGCAGGGGATTGCTCTCCTGTAGCGCACCCGCACCCGTGCAGGACCACCCCTCGATCTCTTCCAGTTCAATGCCGATCTTTTCGGCGACTGCAACCGTGGACTGATAGAGCTCCGGGGCGCCACCCCGGGAGACGCAACCTGGGAAAAACGCAAATCGCACCATGACCTCCTTGGTTTATGTAGCGGCGGGGTTGAAACCAGCCTCTACACTACACTCTCTTGTTTATGGCGTTGATGCGTGCGGCAATGCGATGTATCTGACCTACGCCGGGGACTCGTGAGTGGATCAGCGGCGGAATCTTGCGCCGGAACGCTGCATTCATGGCTATCGGAACCAGCGCCAGCAGCTTCGGCAGGTTGAACATCCCCACCGTCTTAACAACCAGTTTGGTCTCGTCCAGCCGGCCGCTGTGAGCCACAATGTCTTCAAAGACCACTGAATGCCGATACCCATAGGTAGCGCCGTCGTAGGAGCCGGCGGGTGTACGCGTCTCTATGGCCTTCTCCCGCAGGGCCATGATGCGCTCCATGGGCGCAACGCCCTTGGGGCAGACCTCTGTGCACTCCCCGCAGCGAGTACAGTCCCACATGCCGCCGTACTCGTTGTACATACGAAGGCGCTTATCGTCCTCAACGTCACGGGTGTCCGCGACGAAACGATAGGCCTTGGCCAACGCCGCTGGGCCCAGGAAATTCTTGTCCACTTCCAACACCGTGCAGTCGGACACGCATGCGCCGCACATGATACAGCCCATCACGTCCACCAGGTGGAGCATGACCTCGTTGGGCGCCAGGTACTCCGCTTCAGGCTCCGGCATAGACGGCTGCATGTACGGTTCCACGGCGCGTATCTTGTCAAAGAAGGGGTTCAGGTCCACCACCAGGTCTTTGATCACCGGCTGGTTGCCCATCGGTTCGATCCTGACAGATCCGTCGTCTGAGAGGTGCTCGCTCACTCTGGTCTTGCAGGCTAGGACGGCATGGCCGTTCACCCGTATGGCACAGGAGCCGCAGATGGACGCCCGGCAGGAGCACCGCAGCGCCAGAGAACCATCGATCTCCTCCCGTACCTTGATGAGCGTATCAAGGACGGTGAAGTTGTCTTCCACCTCTACTTGATACTCCTGGTCGTACGACTTAGGAGCTTCTTCATCCGGGTTAAAGCGCCGGACGCTGACGTTTGCCTGCATTAGTATTTCCTCTCCTCAGGCTGCCACTGGGTTACCACGATCGGCATGTAATCCTTTGTGATTTCCCCTCCAGCGCCTTTGCGAAGGAGGATGTGCTTCATCCAGTTCTCATCGTCCCTGGCGGCGTAGTCTGTGCGACTGTGCGCGCCACGGCTTTCCTTGCGCTCTATGCCACCAATGGCGATCGCCTCTGCGCAGTCCAGCATGCAGCCCAACTCCAGGGCGAAGATGAGGTTGGTGTTGAAGGCCTTGCCCTTGTCCTGAACCACCACCTTCTTATACCGGTCCCTCATACCCTGAACGGCTTGCAGGGCCTCTTGCATACCTTCCTCTGTGCGGTAGACGCCCAGGCCCTTGTCCATGGCCACTGCCATGTCCATCCTGAGCTTGGCCACAAGGTCTCCACTGGGTTCGTTGTCCAGGAGGCCCTGCATCATGGCCTTCTCACCGTTTACCCAGTCGTTCTCAGAGAAGTCCAGGTGGCTGTTCTGGCTGGCGTAGTCCATAGCCCCTATGGCGCTACGTCGACCGAAAATGACGGTGTCCAACAACGAGTTGGCTCCAAGCCTATTGCCGCCGTGGACGCTAACACATGCCGTCTCTCCAGCCGCGAACAGACCTTCAACACCCTTCCAAGCCCCGTTCACGTCCCAGCATCGGCCATCAACATCCGTCTTGATGCCACCCATCTGGTAGTGGACGCCGGGTCGAATCGGCACCGGGTCCTTGATGATGTCTACCCCCACCAGGTCTAGAGAGACCTCATGGATGTAGGACAACCGCTCCATGATCTTGGCCGCTCCTAAGTGACGGCAGTCCAGCAACACGCAGCCATCAATGTCGTTACCTTCATTGATTTCCAGGGTCTCGGCACGGGATACCACATCGCGGGAGGCCAGCTCCATCATGTTGGGAGCGTACTTCTCCATGA
>JAQBZZ010000050.1 GCA_027622595.1 Chloroflexota bacterium | reverse complement strand
ACTCTCAATGCGGAAAAGGCTAAGGCAATTCGAATTGCTAATTGAGCTAATGTATAAGAAGGGGGCTATCTAAAGTGAAAATGTTTTTGTCGGTGAAAGGTGCTCTACTACTCACGCTTCTGTTAGTTGTGGCCTTGGGGTCAGGCACAGCATTGGCGAGCCGTCAGGCAGGCGTGACCGCCCAAGAGTCCCTGACGAGGAAAGACGGAGCTACCATAGTCACAAGCAGCCTATGTACAGCGAACAATGGACAGTTTAGTGTCTGGGGTTCCGGATGGCGTAGCGGTGAGATAATAATTCTCTCTGTGGTGAAAGACAAAGATACATCCATCATATGGTTCTCAGGGAGCGTCAATGCTGCAGGTGCCTTTGAACTAGCTATGGATATAGTAACCAAGCCCCCAAATGATACCAGTACCAAGGTGAGGTATCCTGGTGCTGGGCTGTTTACCCTGGAGGCCTTGGGTGTCTCAGGTCGTTTGGCGACCACTCCGATTATGACGGTAGACGACAAGTGTGGCTCAGACAGCATGATGTAGGGTTGGCATAACCATCGCTAGATTCTAAGAATCTGTACGAAACAAATAGGGGTGGAAGCAAGCTGCTTCCACCCCTATTTGTTTATAGGAAAACTTAACGTGGTTCGGACGCTGTCGCTCGGGCCACCTGTACCTTCTTGATACGTCGCCCAAGCGTAGAGAGTACCCTGATTGTCAGGCCATCCACCTCCACTTCGTCGCCAGAGACGGGGATCTTACCAAGTTGTTGATATAGCAGCCCTCCCAGAGTATCAAAGCCCTCGCCCTGTAGGTTCACAGCAAAGACCTGGTTAACCTCTTCCAGGGAAATGCGGGCATCCATCACGGCCTCGTTTTCGCTGAGCATTTCCAGCATGGACTCGCCTATATCAAACTCGTCCTCAATCTCTCCTACTATCTCTTCTAAAAGGTCCTCAATGGTCACCAATCCCGCGGTTCCTCCATACTCGTCTACCACAATGGCGATCTGAATATGGTTCTCCTGAAAGTCTCGCAGTAGATCGTCAAGGCGTTTGGAGTCCGGGATAAAAAGCGGAGGACGAACGATGTCGTTCAGATACACCTCTTTGTCTTCCGTGGTTAGATTACGGAGCATGTCTCGCGAATGCACAACTCCGACAATGTTATCCAGCGATTCTTCAAACAGCGGTATGCGACTGTGCCCACTCTCCCACATCATCTCAGCCACCTGGGCGAGTGATGATGTGGCGTCAGCCGCAAGGATATCCATCCTGGATACCATGATTTCTCGCGCGGTAGTCTCATCCAGCTTCAATATGGATGTAATCATCTTGCGCTCATGGGGCGCTAGCTCGTCTCCGTCCTGATTCTCGGAGGTCCCGCCGGGAAACCCATTTGTAATGGTTGGGGAAGATTCGGAGGGATCATAGTTATCGTCGTTCTCTCTGGAGAAGACCGCCGCGACCGAAGCCTGCAGTTTGGAGAGAGGTAGTGCAAACAACGCCAGAGGCCAGAGAAGGGGTACAACATGACGTGTCTTGCCGCTCCACCGCGCCCCTATACCAGCCGAGACACCTTGAACCAGTGCCAGCAATACCAGCAGACCCGCAACCCCCAGAGCTAGACCCAACCAATGAGACGTGCGGGCCTCTATCAGGGCTGCACCAGACGCGACCACCACGGCAACGAGTCCAACCTGCACCAGTGTCCGTACACCACCATTGCGAAGCAGAGTCCTTGCTCTCAGATGAAGAGTACCCATTGCTCCTGACGCACTCCATTGCGACCTCGAAACTATATACCCATCCACAGAGGAGAATAGCGCATAGAAAATCAGAGATATTATTAAGGCTATAGTTTTTAACGAACTATCAGCGTCCAAACCATACCACCTCCGCGGGGGCTGCGGTTAGGATGCGAGCCGTGAGCATCGCTGCTGTGATGGTCGTATATGGCAATGAATTCGATTTCAACATTATTCCTGTCTCTTCCGAGGTCTCCCCTTGTTTATTATCCTAGCTGGAACCCCCACTACCATGGCACCGGCAGGCACATCTTTCGTCACTACAGAACCGGCGCCAGTACTGGCTCCTGCCCCAATCCGCAGCGGTGCCACCAGCATTGAGTCGCTCCCTATGAATACACCCTCTTCGATGATCGTCTCGTTCTTACCTACCCCGTCGAAGTTACATGTCACCGCGCCCGCTCCAATATTAACATCCGAGCCTACCTGCGCATCTCCAACGTAGCTAAAATGGCCCATCTTGGTACCCTTGCCAAGCCGGCTATTCTTCACCTCCGCAAAGTTGCCAATATGTACGTCCGTCTCAATGTGGGATTCAGGGCGAACATGGCTGTAGGGGCCTACCTCCACTCCCTCCTCCAGAACAGCCTCCTCTATAACGGACTGCAGGACACGGCAACCATCGCCTATAACAGAATCCACTATTATGGAGCCCGGCCCTATTTGACACCCCTTTCCTATCACGGTCCTGCCGTGAAGAAAGGTGTTGGGATAGATGGTGGTATCCGACTCCAGCTCAACGGTGATGTCTATGAAGGCTGGCTCTATAACATATACACCACTGAGAAGCCACTTATCATTCACCCTGCGTTGCACAACCTCCCTGGCTTTGGCGAGCTGGATGCCATCGTTTACTCCAAGGCCTTCTCCCATGTCCTCCAGGAGTATGGCCTCAATCTTGCGGCCCTGGATTGCGGCCTCGGCTACCAGATCGGTTATATATATCTCGCCCTTGGCAGATGGTGACAGCTCATTGAGAGCACTCCAGAGCCAGGGCGACTTGAAGCAGTAGACCCCTACATTGCCCTCTGATACCAGTGCCGTCTGGGCATCCAACTCTGCCTCTTCAACTATTGCCGCAACGTTTTCATTCTCATCCCGGATTACCCGTCCCATGCCAGCAGAAGGAAACCCGTCGCAGGTCAACAGTGTGAGGTAAGCCCCTGTCGACGCGTGGTGGCTTGCTAAGGCAGACATGGTGCGAGGGGTTATCAGGGGCACATCGCCGTTGATCACCAGGACATTTCCCTGGTAGTCCTCCAAAAGCGTTCTTGCCTGGGCGAGAGCGTGCGCCGTTCCCAGAGGTTCCGCCTGTTCCACCGAAGCGGCATCGTGCCCCACGGCATTGGATACTTCAGAAGAGTCGGGAGGCACAACGACCACCAGGTCTTGTAATCCGGCATCGTAGAGAGAGTCCGCCACCAGGCCCACCATCTCACGGCCGCAGATAGTCTGGAGAACCTTGGGTACACTGGATTTCATCCGGGTTCCCCTACCCGCGGCCAGTATTATCGCCCGCCAGCTATCCACTGTTACACCAACGATAAAAGGTAACCTTATTCCCGCTCATAAGCAAAAAACAAGGCTACCTCTCAAGAAAGCTCTGGACAAAAATCATCCTGACCAGATATTACCACGGCACATTTTGGACTGTCAATGGACATGAGGGCTGCATAGCGCAATGGCATCCACATTGCATGGCGTTATTCGTAGCATTATGCCCTGCATGAAAGACAGGCTACCAGCATTTGGGGCGATTCCAGCAATGTGCTATGCTATATCACCGGGGAGGGAGAGGTGGCCGAGAGGCTTATGGCGCCGCTCTCGAAAAGCGGTTCCCGATTGTATCGGGACGTGGGTTCAAATCCCACCCTCTCCGCCACTGTGTCACGATACAGACGACGAACATTGACCGCATGGAGAGGTGCTGGAGTGGTCGAACAGGCGCGACTGGAAATCGCGTAGGGGAGCAATCTTCTCGTGGGTTCGAATCCCACCCTCTCCGCCAATATTCGTTCTCGCAGACGATAGCCAGGAAGAACACAATCCCTCCAAGAACACGAGATCTTTTGAAGAAACTGTCAGCATCTGCGATAAGAGCTACGCTGCTGATGGCAGTCCTCAGTGGGCTTCTGGCCTGCACGCCCCAAAATGGAGAGACCAACGGCGGGAGATTGAGACTGGCCACCACCACAAGCCTGTACGACACAGGGCTGTGGGACTCCCTGGAGCCCATGTTTGAGGACAAATACGGCGTAGAACTCGATGTTATAACGGGTGGGACGGGCAAAGCCCTGGAATTTGGCAGAAGGGGCGATGTGGATGTCCTGACCATCCACGATAAGCCCCGGGAAGAAGAGTTTGTGGCCCAAGGCTATGGCGTTAAGAGATACCCCATAGCCTACAACTACTTCTTTATAGTGGGGCCAGAAAGAGACCCGGCGGGTATCAAGGGCATGGACCCTGAAAAGGCGCTCCTGGAGATAATGAAACAAGGCCAGGCCAATCCAAGCAAGGTCCGGTTTGTGTCTAGGGGAGATAACTCTGGGACGCACGCCAGGGAAAAGCTCCTGTGGCAGAAAGCAGGCCAGGATTACGAGACTGTGAGAAAATCCGGCGCGTGGTATATTGAGGCTGGGTCCGGCATGGGGGCTACGTTGACCCTGGCAGATGAGAAGTCTGCCTACAGTTTGACGGTCAATGGCACATACTTTGCCTTCAAGAGAAAGCTGGCTCTCATCCCTCTGGTGGAGAGCGGAGAGTCGCTTCTTAATGTGTATTCAGCCATCGCCATAAGCCAGGAGAAACACCCGGATACCAACGTCGCTATGGCCGACAAGCTCATTCAATTCCTGACATCAAATGAGATCCAGGACTTCATAGGAAGCTATGGAGTTAGCGAGTATGGAACATCGCTATTCACACCTGCCCGGGGGCAGGAGCCTCAGTGAAAGGCCTGGCTTTGCATCGTGAGCGCGTATCCAGGTCTGCAAACTACGCAAGTGCTACGGCCATGCTAAATACCCCGTTAAACAGGAGCTAGCACGCCTTGGACCTGGTTATAGATAGCTTTGTGACAGCACTTAGACTGATCTTCACGGGAGACCGAGAGGTGTTCAGCATCGCTGGGCGCACCCTGCTGATATCCACTGTCTCTACGTCCATTGCCGCCTCGATATTCGTCCCGGTTGGCAGCCTCATATACTTCCACAACTTCCCCGGCAAGGGGTTGCTGGTCAATATCATACAGACACTCTTCAGCATGCCTACGGTGTTCGTTGGACTGCTGGTATTCATCACCTTGTCTAAGGAAGGCCCCCTGGGCAGCCTGGGACTGCTGTTTACGCCCGCGGCCATCATAATCGGGCACGTAATCTTGATATCGCCTATCATCGCAGGACTGACCATCTCAGCGCTGAGAAGTGTGGCCCCGGAGATTCAAGATACCGCCATGTCACTGGGGGCCAGCAGATTACAGACAATCTACACCATAGTCAGAGAAGCAAGGTATGGGGTATCCACCGCCGTGCTCCTTGGGTTTGGCCGCGCCATCTCCGAAATAGGCCTCGCCATAATCGTTGGCGGCAACATACGTGGATACACCAGGACCCTGACTACTGCAATGTCTATTGAGATATCCACCGGCAACTTTGAGCTGGCGATGGCCCTGGGAATAATCCTGGTCTCCCTGGCACTGGCGGTCAACATACTGGTAAGCCGACTTCAGCACAGGTAGAAGACGTTGATAACCATAAGAGACCTCTCCAAGCGATACGATGACAACACCGTCCTGAACGGCATCAACCTTGATGTTCCAACTCACACCGTCACAGCCATAATAGGCCCAAGCGGGTCCGGCAAGACGACCCTGCTGCGTCTGATAGACCTGCTGGAAGGACCGACATCGGGTGAAATATCCTTTGACGGCGTCGGTGCACTGACATCCGAGGATGCCAGGCTTGAGATGCGCAGGCGGATGGTCATCGTCTTCCAGAAGCCCGTCGTATTCAGCGGCAGTGTCTATGACAACGTGTCCTATGGTTTGAAGATCAGGGGCCAGGGACGCAGAGATATGCGGGAAAAGGTGCTCCACGCTCTGGAGACTGTCGACCTCTCCGGATACGAGAACCGTAGGGCAAGGACCTTGTCCTGGGGCGAGGCTCAGAGAGTGGCCCTTGCCAGGGCTATGGTCATCGAGCCTGAGTTGCTGCTGCTGGACGAGCCTACGGCCAACCTTGACCCGGTCTCCACCGCAAGAGTGGAGCAGCTGATAGCCCGTGTGATTGGAGAGCTGCACACAACCGTGATTATGGCCACTCACGACATGGCCCAGGGCCAGCGCCTTGCCGACCAGATAGCGGTGCTGATTGGGGGCGAAATGCTCCAGGTGGGTAACCCAGGCGAGATATTCAACCTGCCAAACAGCATGCAGGTCGCTCACTTCGTGGGAGTCGAGAACGTCCTCGAAGGCGTGATAGCATCCAAGGAACAGGGACTGGTCAACGTGAGCATCGGCAGCCATGTGATAGAGGGTATCTCAGACCTTGAACCCGGTGCCGAGGTGTCCGCCTGCATAAGGCCGGAAGAGGTGATACTGTCTCTCACTCAGGCCCCAACAAGTGCCGGGAACACCTTCTATGGCACGATAACCAGCATGGTATCCACAGGCCCTCTTGTCCGTGTGGTAATAGATTGTGGTTTCCCGTTGGTGGCCCTCATCACCACGAGGTCGGCGCAGGAACTGGAACTGAAGAGAGAGACCAGAGTCTGTGCGTCCTTCAAGGCTACGGGAGTCCACATAGTAAAGGGATGATAACCCAGCTGCTAGCACCTACTGTCGTAAATCAGCGTATGGAAAGACACCACATGAATTCCCGCTCATCCAGTAGGGGCGACTCATGAGTGGCCCCTGCTCTCCCTCCGCTCGTATGGTTCCCCAAGGTAACACCTTCAACATTGGGGCATTGGGTCAGAAACTCATTGTAGTTTAGCGCAAAGAATGGCTCCAACTCCAGCCTCGGCTTGACTGCTACCACAGCTTTGTACTGCAGCCATACCTGATCGAAAAGGCCTTCGCCAGCTTGTTGCGCTGCTCCTGTGTAGCAGCTTCCCAAGCGGTGGATACATTGGCCAGAAATTAGGCCGACCTGTCCAGGTGATGGGATTCCCTAGATCGAGGCTTCAGCGACTCTATCTGCGTCAAGATGGCGTCCCGCTTAGCCAAGTACTCAGCCCTAGTGTTATCACCAAGCTCATAGAGGTCATTGATCCTGCCAAGTTGGCGTTCCAACTTCCCTCTCTGTGTTTCGTTGTTGACATTCTCTGCCTCGGCGTCTTGCTGAGTCTCCAAGATGCGGTCTTGATAGTCTTTGGGTATTTGGAACGTACGCATGTACTCCTGCACCTGCACCTCGTATACGGACAACTGTGCAGATCTTATGTGTGCAGCCTCCGGTGACTGTCCGAGTGTAACCATCCCATGCGGGGCTCGCCATTATAGATGTTGCTGCTATGGATGCGCACCTTGCACCGCCAGCAGTGTACCAATCCGGTGAAAGACCATAGCCGTTTCGTTAAAGGGCGACTGCTGTCAGTGAAATGTCGACGCCTATCACGGACTGACTTCGCTCTTTCCCATAGATCGCTGTCCACCAGTGGCTCATGCTTGCCGGGGAGCCATCCTCCCGGCAGTTCTCCAAGGTAGAAGCGATTGCTCATGAGACCTCTGACGGAGTGACTAGTAAAAGGCTTGTTTCCTGGAGATGCAGTCCTATAAGCATGGGTATTCAGGGCTTGGGCCACCTCCAGATCGCTCTTGCCTTCATCTTCGAGTTGGAAGGCCTTCAAGACACCTGGGTGGGTCTGTGGGTTCGGTACGGGCACACCATCGTCGCCCTTCATCACGCCGAATGGCAGGTGTCCACAATAGAGCCCTTGCAGCTTTCTTTCGCGCATTCCTTTCTTGGTTTCTTCGCTCAGATTGTCGGAGTACAGTTCTGCAAGACCTCCCTGCATGACCAACATAAACTTGCCCGTGGGTGTTGTGTAGTCCATGTCATTCTGGATAGATACGAATCCCACACCAGCCTTGCCAAGCTTCTCCATGCACTCCAGCTTTCCGTTAGGACACTTTGAGCAAATCGGAGCCGACAGCTTGCACATCCATCCTATGTGCGCCAACAGTTGCGAGTCTCATGCGCGGCCATCTGGTGCGGTCTTATGATCAAGCGCAACCAACCCAGGCCTCGTTCAGATTTCAGTAGGTGGCCGTCAGCGCTCGCATAATCCCGGTTCTAGTCTCGATCGTCTACCGCCACGGCAACTAGAACAGCCCGATGTGCCACCAATGCTTGGCGCATAGCCAGCCTCTCCTCAGACTTTGACTCCTCAGAGAAGCGGATAAAGAAGATAAGCGTCGCTGCTGCCGCCACCACAATTCCAAGATAGAATAGAGCAGCTTCAGTGCTCAGACTTTCCGTGCGGAAAAGGAAACCGAAGGCCACCGCACCTGCGTTGCCACCTGCACCCACGATACCCGCCACCGACCCCAATGCCTGTTTATGTAGGGTGTCAGCACTTATTGGACACTTCGGGACCCGAGAGATTGGGGTGAAGGAGCTCCTCGTATAA
>JAQBZZ010000008.1 GCA_027622595.1 Chloroflexota bacterium | reverse complement strand
CGGAGAATCGCTCGAACAGTTTACCCTATTCTGTCAGCCGATACCACCTAGTACATGAAAGCCCTGTAAATTGGACGGGGACGGTTCACTTGAAGCTGCTCTACACGCTCAGAAGTCCGGCTCTGATGGCTTTGACGGCGGCTTCAGTTCTGTCGCAGGCATCCAGCTTTGCGATGATGCTCTGGACGTGCTTCTTGGCTGTTACTTCGGAGATGAAAAGCTTTCCTGCGATGGCTTTATTGGTAAACCCCTCAACCAGCAGCCTCAATGCATCCATCTCTCTTGGGGTTAAGGGGTGGCGAGGTTGGGCAGGTTGGGCTTCATAATGATGAAACAGGTCCAAATCTGATGCGGTTTTTTGGTGGTACGGATGTGCAATGGAAGATACCTTCGGAGCTTCCCCATTGTGAACTGCCTTGATGGTATGGCGTATGTGTGCGCCCGGAGCGTCCTTGACGATGTACCCTCCTGCTCCCGCATCGTTGGCCTGTAGCACATATGAATTATCGTTGTATGCGGAAAGAATGATGACGGCGGTGTTGGGCTGAGCGCTCCTGATTTCCCTGGTAGCCTGAAGACCATCCAGTCTGGGTAATCGCAGGTCCATGAGAACCACGTCTGGCTTCAACTCCAGTGCCAGTTGTATTGCCTCAAGCCCATCTCCTGCCTCTCCCACCACCTCCAGTGCCGGGTCCATCCCAACGGTTGCTGCCAGACCAGCCCTCACAACTGGGTGATCGTCCACCAGGAGAACCCTGATCTTTTTCATTTCCATCTTCTGTCCTCCACCGGAGTCTGGGGAGTGGTCTTGCACATTATCGTTACCGGTCATGTATCTCCGGCTCGGGAGTTGCTGTATGCAGGACATTTATGATTCCCCTGATTTCCCTTATTGTTTGGCTCAAGAGACCCTCGGCTATCTGGAGGACGGCAGCATGTTCCGGCTCATGCGTGCCCATCTCTCTGATGGCCTCTACCATGTGAAACGCGGAGACCATACTCTGTATTACACTGTCGTGTAGTTGCCGTGAGAGGCGCTCTCTCTCCTCTTTCCGTGCAAGAGCATTGGAATGCACCAGGTGACGTACCTGTTCATCTCTTTCATGTACTCTCTCCAGCGCACGTTGACCCTCCATGAGGTTGATAGCTGAGAGGAGAGCAAGATGAAGCGCTCTACAACAGAAGCGTCGGTAGCGAAAATCCTGTCTGGCGAAGTGTGATATCTCTGCCTGCACCGCCAGGGAGCCAAGCCCCGCTACTGAGGCGACAGCACACAGAATCTCACCATTGGCTTGAGGGGTGGCCCCCCTCTCACACAGAATGGTCCACACGCCCTGGGATAGCAAAGGACAGGAGGGAACGGGTTCTATCTCAAAGGCGAGAGGATGAGTGATACCAGAGTAGAGGTTATTAGGGTGTTGGCGAGTGCAAACACAGGGAAGGGCCTCTCCAGACTCAGAAATCATGACTCGTACGATCCCGGGTGCTATGGACTCCTGCAGAAACTTTATTAATTCATCCAGGGTTGGAGAGATTGGTGCTTCCCCAAACCGGGGCTGACTGCTGAGATAGGTCATATCTCACCTATTTTCCTGCTGATATTGGTCTGTCGTTAGACTAATAAGCCCTCTTCAGTGAGATGAAAGTAGCTTTAATCTCACTTTAACAATTAATCTATTAACATGCAAATTGTTTGGGCTAATTAGGCGTAAAGTGATACCATATGCTTCATTAGAGGTGGAAATAGTCCAATACTTGTATGCCTTTTACATGTTGACCACGTTCGGAGCACGGGCTAGAATTGGAGCATATCTTCCTGGCATCTCACGTATGTACATGGTTATAATTGCAAGAGGATAAGGGGGTATCTCCTAGGTGACCCTTGAGCAGTATTTGGATGACTTAGCCGACAATGAGCGGCCTTTGCGGAACGCAGACCTAATGAGCCTTTCAGACATGGCTCCAGAGGACTTGGCACTACTGCGTGACGTGTGGCCTGGTATAGATGCTGTCCGAAAGGAAGACCTATTGGGGCGACTGATAGATCTGTCCGAGGACAATCTTGATGCTGAGTTCAACGACCTCTTTCGGTTTTGTCTCGGTGATGAGAACCCGGAGGTCCGAGCAAAGGCCATAGAAGGGCTATGGGAATGCGATGGCCGGGCTTTGCTGACTCCCTTGATAACTATGTTAAGGGAGGACCCATCTGAAAATGTCAGGTCCGCAGCCGCGATGGCTCTGGGCAAATTCGCTGCTTTGTCACAGATTGGGAAAATGCTGGAAAAGGATGTTGGAAAGATCAAGGAATTTCTAATGCAAACCATCCAGAACAGCAGGGAGAGCCAGGAGGTCAGGAGGCGGGCTATAGAGGCGGTCGCTCCTTTCAACACGGCTGATGTTCAGCAAATCATTCAAGATGCTTACGTAAGTGAGCAGATTGAGATGAGATATAGTGCCGTGTACGCCATGGGGAAGAGCTGTGATCCCCGATGGTTGCCAACCATCCTGGCGGAGCTTCGTAACCCTGACCCGGCCATGCGCTACGAGGCATCCAATGCCTGTGGAGCGATGGGAGAGGAGCCGACAGTGCCTCACCTGATAGCATTGTTCCAGGATGATGACCGTCAAACGCAGGTGTCAGCCATATCTGCGGTTGGCGCTATCGGCGGGAGTCTGGCCAGAAAAGCTCTGCTCCACTGCCTCAAGTCTTCAGACGATGTGGCGGTGGAAGCGGCCCAGGAAGCCCTGGAAAGCCTGGAGGCCGGCGACGAAATCATGAGCTTCACTTCCGGTGTTCACACCCCGCGTCCTCCTCGCTGAAAGGCTAGGTGAGCCGCTCCTAAAAGCGAGGCGTCGTCTCCCAATGTGGAGACCACAACGTTGATGCGCTCTCTGAGGTGAGCCATTACATGGCGTCGGATCGCCACATCAAGCGCCGCTGAATAGACCTGATAACTCTGGCTGACCCCTCCTCCCAGGATTATCATCTGGGGGTCGAAGATGTGCATCAGGTTGACTAAGCCCAGTCCCAGGTTGCTGGCGAACTGTTCTACCAGCTCCACTGCCAATGGGTCGCCCTGACCTGCGGCGTCCATCACCATCTTGGAGTTGACCATAGCAAGGTCTCCATCCACGACCTTTCGAATCAGGCTATCCTGCCCGCCTTCCAGTCGCTCCCGTGCAAATTTGGCTACGGCAGTGCCGGAGGCAAAGGTCTCCAGGCAACCGACATTGCCACATGTACATATGGGGCCATTCCTGTCTATGCTCATATGTCCCAGCTCCCCGGCAAATCCCCTGACTCCCAGCATTGGACTGTTGTCCACGATGATGCCTCCGCCAATGCCGGTGCTCACGGTGAGATAGAGCATATTTGTGACCCCTTGGCCGATGCCGTAGGAGTGTTCACCAATGGCGCCAAGCGTGGCATCGTTGGCGGCCCACATGGGGAGATTGAACGTTTGCTCCAGAAGGGGTTTAAGAGAGAAACCGTCCCATCCCGGAAGGTTCGGCGGACTGTTCATTGTGCCGGCATCCGGGTCTACAGGGCCGGCCAGTGATGCTCCTATTGCCACCAGCTTCCCATTCCCGGTTAAGGAAATAAGTTTGGCTATTATTCGGGTCAGCCGTTCCACGGTCTGCTCTCGACCCTGATGGGCCAGAGTAGGCTCCTCATCTCTCTGGAGGAGAGTGCCGGACCTGTCTATCACGGCCACCCTCATTTTGGTGCCGCCAATGTCTATTGATATACAGAGGTCCTCCATACTCGCCATGTTTTACTCCTTACCCCTAAGCTATGACATCATGCATCAAGGGCATGTGTGGTGACGTAGCCCATAATGGGCTACGTCACCACACTTAAACAAGGTAGCCCGGCATCTCCAGGTCTTATGGGTATCTTGTGAAAGTGCCCTGGAAAATCCCCGTCCGAAAGGGTCACGGTATACTCACGACCTTCCATTTCACTTTGTCTGCTATTGTATTATGATGTGATAATTCCACCCTAACTAGATATATCAGGGAGGGCAGTATGACCTCTGCCGGTCAGGCGAAATCCCTCAAAGAGCTAAAGAAGAGCGGCTATCAAGTAGTCGGGGTACGAGAAGAGATCAGGCGCAATCTGATTAAAAAGATTGTGGCCAAAGAGGAGTTATTCCCTGGGATAATAGGCTACGCCGACACCGTCATCCCCGAAGTGGAGAACGCCATCCTGGCCGGACAGGATATTATTCTTCTGGGAGAACGGGGGCAGGCCAAGTCGAGGCTCATACGGGCACTGGTCAGCCTGTTGGACGAAGAGATACCCTACATCGCCGGTTGTGAGATCAACGACAACCCCTTTGCTCCTATCTGTAGGGCCTGCCACGAAAAGGTGGCGGAGATGGGGGACGAGGTGGCCATAGCGTGGCTGCCAAGGGAGGCAAGGTACGCTGAAAAGCTGGCGACCCCGGACATTGCCGTGGCAGACCTGATTGGAGAGGTTGACCCGATCAAGGTTGCAGAGGGCCGCTATCTCTCCGACGAGCTGACCGTCCACTTTGGCCTGATCCCGCGGACCAACCGTGGAATCTTCTCCATCAACGAACTGCCGGATCTGGCGGAACGGATACAGGTGAGCCTGTTCAACCTGATGGAGGAGAAGGATATACAGATCAAGGGTTACCGGATCCGTCTACCTCTGGACATGTATATGATAGCAAGCGCCAACCCTGAAGACTATACCAACCGCGGACGTATTATCACTCCCCTCAAGGACCGCTATGGTGCTCAGATCCGCACCCACTACCCCAGGTTTCCAGAGGACGAGATACGGATCATGGACCAGGAGATGACGGTCTTCCCTGATATGGAGAATAAGGTGATTGTTCCCCGGTATATGAAGGAGATAATAGCCGAGATAACCAGCCTTGCGCGCCGCAGCGGGGATATAAACCAGCGCTCAGGAGTGAGCGTGAGGGTATCCATAGCCAACTATGAGAGCGTAATCAGCAATGCCTATCGCCGGAGCCTCCTGCTTCAGGAAGAGAAGGTCGTGCCGCGGATAAGCGATCTGGCTGCCATTGTTCCATCCACTATGGGAAAGATTGAACTGGAGACCCTTGACGATGGCCGGGAGGGAAGGATACTGGAGGACCTCACCAAGAAGGCGGTGCTCAACATATTTGGGCGCTACGTAGATGTGGAAGAATTGGGAGGCATTATCCAGGGCTTCGAGGAAGGCATGGTGGTGGAAACGGGCAGTGATAGGCCTTCGTCCGAGTACGTGTCGTTGCTTGGAGAGATAGAGGGGTTCGATGGGCCTATCAAGCGATTGGGTGCGGACAATACCCACGAGCTCATTGCATCGGCAATGGAGTTTATCTTGGAGGGTCTACACCTCAAACGGCGTCTGAACAAGGACCGTGTGGAAGGTAGATACCACTACCGGAGCTGACCCGGCTTATTTTGGAACCTTGAACATTCAAGGCGCATCCAAATATGGTGTAAGTCTAGTGCGTGTCATCGCTGTATGGGAGAGGAATCGTGAGTGAAAACCGGGTAGAAAATATACTGATCATTGGCTCAGGGCCAGCGGGAGATACCGCCGCCCTCTACGCTTCCAGGGCTGAGCTCAATCCACTTGTCATAGAGGGTGCCACCCCAGGGGGACAGCTTACTATAACGACCGACGTTGAGAACTACCCGGGGTTTCCAGAGGGTATTCTTGGGCCGGACCTGATGGTCAAGTTCAAGGCCCAGGCAGAGCGGTTTGGGGCCAGGTACGTCAACGGCAATGTGACCGCGGTGGACTTCTCCAAGCGTCCGTTCCGCATAGAGGTGGACGAGGAGGACTACTACTACGCCAAAACTGTAATTATCGCTTCCGGTGCCACCGCAATGCTCCTGGGAGTTCCGGGTGAGTCGGAACTCATGGGACGGGGGGTATCGGCCTGCGCCACCTGTGACGGTTTTTTCTTCAGGGACAAGGAACTCATAGTTGTAGGCGGTGGTGATACGGCAATGGAGGAGGCAACCTTCCTCACCAAGTTCGCCAGTAAAGTACACGTAGTCCACCGGCGGGACCAACTCCGCGCCTCCAAGATTATGCAGGAGAGAGGCTCCAGCAATCCCAAGATAGATTTCATATGGGATACGGTAATCGAGGAGATACTGGGAGTCGAAGAGGGGGAGGTAAAGCGGGTTAAGCTCCGTAACGTCAAGACAAATGAGGTCACCGAGCGGTCCATAGATGGCGTCTTCATGGCCATAGGACATAAACCCAACACCGAACCGTTCTTGGGTCAGTTGGAGATAAATGAGGCCGGGTACATTGTCACCCACCAGGGGACATGCACCAGCGTGCCAGGGGTGTTTGCCAGTGGCGATGTTCAGGACTGGGTCTACCGGCAAGCCATAACTGCCGCGGGAACCGGGTGCATGTCAGCCATCGATGCGGAGCACTTCCTGGCGGATCAGGATGAAGAGTAGGCTGTGTAGCCTGAGTCCCATATCTTGAAAGTGTTGTCGACCCTGCAAACTGGCTCCAGCCCTATTGTCTATGACCTGGGCCAGATTCCACACCCTGCTCAGTTGTTTCCTGCGTTCCAGGATATGCCAAGCCCTGCTCTGCTGGACGGCGCCATGCCGGGCGCGTCTGGAAACCGTTTTTCTTATCTTACGGCCGACCCGTTTCTGGTGGTACGCAGCCGCGGTCGCCGGGTCACTCTGGAGCACGATGGCGTTTGCGAAGAGGTAGAGGGCGACCCCTGGTCAACTCTACAGGGCCTACTGCGGAGATACCACGTCGAGCAGGTGCCGGGGCTGCCTCCCTTCCAGGGTGGCGCTTTAGGCTACTGGGGCTATGATCTGGGCAGACACCTGGAACGTCTCCCCTCGTGGGCGGACGACGACCTCGGCCTACCTGAAATGTACCTTGGTCTGTACGACTGGGCGCTGGCCTACGACAGTGACACCGGTCTGGGATGCCTTTTTTCCTCAGGTCTGCCGGAGGGCACCGCGGAGCGGGCCGGTAGTCGTGCGAGTGAGATTATGGAGCGCATTAAGGGAGGGTCGCCTGCAACTCAATCGCCAGGATATGTTGCTCCTGTATCTCTGCGTTCCAACTTCACGTCGGCGACATATGAGGCCGCTGTTGGGCGGGTGAAGGAGTACCTGGCCGCGGGAGACTCGTACCAGGTGAACCTGTCGCAGCGTTTTCAGGCCCCGTTCCAGGGGGACCCGTGGGGTCTCTACCTGAGACTGCGCAGCTTCAACCCTGCGCCCTTCGCTGCATACCTGGGGTTTCCGGAGGTGAAGGTTCTCAGCGCTTCACCAGAGGAGTTCCTCCACCTTGAACGGGAACTGGTGAGGGCGCGACCCATCAAGGGGACGCGCCCTGCGGGTGCAACTCCCGAGGAGACAGCTCGCTACTCTGTGGAGCTGCTGGCTAGCGAGAAGGAACGGGCAGAGAACGTGATGATTGTAGACTTGATACGCAACGACGTGGGTCGGGTATGCAGCATAGGTTCAGTGAAGGTCACAGGCCTTTTCACCGTGGAACAGCATCCGACTGTGCTTCACCTGGTGTCCACCGTCACTGGCGAACTGCTTCCATCCGCGGACGCGGTGGACCTGCTGCGGGTGTGCTTTCCAGGGGGTTCCGTGACGGGTGCCCCAAAGCTGCGTTCCATGGAGATAATCGAGGAGTTGGAGCCTGTGCGCAGAGGCGTTTACTGCGGCGCAATCGGCTATATCTCTTTCGGCGGGGACATGGGCACCAGTATCGCCATTCGTACCCTGGTGTTGACCGGAGGTCAGGTCTATCTTCAGGTTGGTGGAGGAATAGTGGCCGACTCGGACCCATCGGCTGAGTATCAGGAGACGTTGCAGAAAGGGATGGGCCTTCGCCGCGCCCTCAGCTTCAGTGAGTGAGATGAATCCCATCGTCTATCTCAACGGGAGTTTTGTTCCAGAGGCAGATGCCCATTTGTCCTTGCGGGATAGGGGGTTTACGCTTGCCGACGGCCTTTTTGAGACCATGGTGGCATCCGGGGACAGGATATTCCGCCTCGATGACCACCTGACCAGGCTGCAAAGAGGTGCCGGTGTACTGTACATACAGCTGCCACCGGTCGAGGAGTTGGTCGATGCTATCCACGAGGCATTACTGCGCAACGGGCTTCCGCACTCTGTGGTGCGCCTCACCGTGACGCGAGGTATCGATCCCGGCCGTGGCTTGGATGTGACGCCTGGCATAACACCATCTGTGGTGGTGAGAGTCACGCCCTGGCACGGGCCGTTGGACTCGCTGCCTCAGGGCCGCCGCCTGATTCTTTCGAATATACGCCGTAACGACCTCTCGCCCCTGGCTGGCATCAAGTCGCTGTCCTATGCCGAAGGTGTGGTGGCGCGCCTCCGTGCCCAACGCTGCGGCGCGGACGATGCCTTGATGTGCAATACCCGGGGGTTCTTGACGGGCGCGACGTCGAGCAACATTTTCGCTGTGATAAGGGGTGAGTTGGTCACTCCCCCAGAGGGCGATGGTGCTCTGCCAGGCATAGCTAGGCGAACGGTGTTGGAGGAGGCGGGCCGCTTGGGAATTCTTGTCAGCGAACTCTCACTGATGCCGGAGGGTGTTGCCGGGGCCGACGAGGTGTTCCTGACCAATGTGGTTACCGGAGTTGTGCCAGCTGTCTCGGTATTTGGAGCCGCTGTTGGGCCAGGTCTGTCAGGGCCTGTAACGGAGCGGCTGGCGAACGCGTATTGGGACCGCGTTGGGGTGGAGCTATCCTGACTGCAGTACGGGATCCTGTGATCCCTCCCAACCCAACAGCAGTGAAACAGACCCTGAGTCTAAGCACGTCCTTGGGCAGGGGAACCGTACACGCCGTGTATAATATACAATAGAGTTAGGTTAAATGAGCAAAAGGGATGTTCCGCTAGAATCGTGCTTATGCCGTTGACACAATTCGTACTATGTTGTACGATTGTTATGAGAAAACATCATTAAATCGGAGACATTATGGATGAATTAGACAGAAAGATCATTGGGATACTCCAACTGGACGGCAGAGCGTCCAACGCCAAGATAGCACGGCAGTTGGGAGTCAGTGAAGGAACCATAAGGCGTCGGCTGAAACGGTTGATCGAAGACGAGGTCATTCAGGTATTGGCTCTTCCTGAGCCATCTAAGCTGGGGTATACAACTGAGGCTATCGTCGCGCTCCAGGTGGACCCGGGTAAGATAGAGCATGTGGCGGCTGCACTGGCCGGTGTACCGGAGGCTATGAACGTTTCCATAACTACTGGGGCATTTGACCTCTTTGTGTGGGTGGCACTGCCTTCGCCGGAGGCGCTCCACAACTTTCTTCTGGGTGTAGTTGGAAACATAGATGGGGTCAGGCGCAGCGAGACCTTCGTCACCATGTCCGTGAAAAAGCGTACCTTCGCGCCGCTTTCTTGAGCCTGTCAACTAAGAGAGACAATGTACTTGAGTGAGGCTTTCGCTTCGTGTTAGGGGTTCTTTTCGGCCTGCTGGCGGCCACCTGTTGGGGATTCAGCGCCATACTGGTCCGTCTGGGCCTACAGCATCTTCGTCCCACGACAGGCACGTGGGTGTCCGTGATTCCCGGGGGTATCCTCGTGATGGCACTGGCGGTGGTGTTCAACCTGGATGACATCACCTCGCTGGCAGGGATCGCCTTCTTATGGTTTGCCCTAGGCGGGTTGTTTAACTTTGCCCTTGGGCGGTTCCTCAACGCCGTCAGCATTCAGAAGGCGGGGGTTGCTCGGGCCACACCTCTGTTCAGCACCGCCCCTCTTTTTGCCACCATACTGGCCATAATCTTCCTGGGAGAGAGCATCACTCCCTGGCTTCTGTTGGGCACTCTGACCATCGTCAGCGGCATCGCACTCATAACGAGTGAGCAGGTACGTTGAAGACCATTCAGGTTTTTGTCGGAAGCCGGGGTGGTATCTGGTTGGGGTATGCGGCCGCAATAGGTGCGGCCATAGCCTATGGTGCTTCACAGACCGTGGGAAAGCACGTGACCAGCGAGTATGCCCCGCCTCTGGTTGGCACCGCCTTTTCCCTGCTCTTCGGATTCGTGTACGTCTCGATCATGTTTCATCGTCACATACCCAACGACCTGCGTACCTCCTCACGGCGTGGCTTCCTGTGGTTCGGGCTGTCGGGAATCGCCTCCGCGTCCGGTGTCACACTGCTGTACTTTGCCCTCAGCAATGCGCCTCTAGTGGTGGTCTCGCCTGTGGTTGCCATCAATCCTCTTATAACACTTACCCTGGCCCACTTCTTCCTCCATAAGCTGGAGAAGATTAGCAGAATGACGATCATGGGCACCGTCCTGGTGGTACTTGGCGTTGTCATCATCACCGTCAGCAAAGCCGTCTCCTGATGGTGCGGCTCTCAAAGGGGGCTTGATATGGCATTCATAGTGCTTGCGATGTTGCTCATTGTCGCTCTGTTTATCCTCGGCATAGCCGCAACGATTTGGCTTCTGCGCCTCTATGACAGGCTGTTTCCAGAGAAGAAGAAGGATTCAGCGCGCGGGGAGGAGCAAGAGGTGCCTCGACTGTAAGGCTGGTGGCCCGCTGGGTGAATGGGGCAGCCGTTAGAACTGCTTGTAGCGGTTGACGATGGGGAGACGCCGGTCACGTCCAAAGGCGCGTGGAGTGATCTTCACCCCGGGAGGGGCTTGCCGTCGTTTGTACTCGTTGCGGTTCACCATGGTTATGACGTTCTGAACGGTCTCAGCGTCGAAGCCCATGTCCACGATGTCGGCAAAGCTGCGGTCCTCTTCAACATAGGCCTGAAGGATGGGGTCGAGCATCTCGTATGGGGGAAGGGTGTCCTGGTCGGTCTGGTCGGGCTTTAGCTCGGCTGTTGGGACCTTCTCAATCACACTGACAGGGATGACGTTCTTGGGTTCGCCGTGGGCGTTACGGTGCTTGGACAACTCGTACACCATGACCTTGGGGACATCCTTGATGACCGCAAAGCCCCCGGCCATGTCTCCATAGAGGGTGGCGTAGCCCGTTGCCATCTCGCTCTTGTTGCCCGTGGTGAGGACCATCCAGCCGAACTTGTTGGATATGGCCATGAGGATGTTGCCGCGGACGCGTGTCTGGAGGTTCTCTTCGGCGACGTTGGGCTCCTTGCCCTTGAATGGTTCCGAAAGCATGTTCAACATGGCCTGAAAGGCCTCTTCTATGGGCACTGTTATCAGTTCCATGCCAAGGTTGTCGGCCAAGGTATTGGCATCGAGAAAGCTGCCATCGGGCGAGTACCTGGAGGGCATGGCAACGCCAAGGACGTTGTCCTTGCCAAGGGCATCTACGGCGATGGCCGCGGTGAGGCTGGAGTCTATTCCGCCTGATAGACCGATGAGGACTTTCTGAAATCCGCACTTGCGAACATAGTCTCTGGTGCCGACGACCAGCGCGGAGTATATCTCCTGGAGGGTGGGCAGGGAGTCGCAGATGCCGGAGTTTATGGCTGTTTTGGGCTGTCCCGGGGTGTAGTCGGAGTGGTGGACTAGCTGAGGTACGCCCATGCTCTCCAGGACGGAGCGCTCCTTGCGGGGTCGTGAGTCTCGAAGGCGATGGTTGAAGATGGCGTCCACGTCAAGGTCGATGACCACAAGGTCTTCCTCAAACTGCTTGCCGCGGGCGACTATCTCACCCTTCTGGTCGAAGACCATGCTGCCGCCATCGAAGACCAGCTCGTCCTGTCCTCCAACCAGGTTGGTGTAGGAAACGTACACATCGTTGTCGGAGGCGCGGGTTGAGATCATATGCTCCCTGAACCCACGCTTGCCAGTGTAATAGGGGGAGGCGTTTATGTTGACGATGACCTCGGCGCCGGCCTCGCGCTGCACTGCGGTTGGGCCAAGGGCGTACCAGATGTCCTCGCAGATGTTGACTCCTATGTGGATACCGTTGATGACGAAGACGGGGCACTGGTCGCCGGCCTTGAAGTATCGGTCCTCGTCGAAGACGCCGTAGTTTGGCAGATACATCTTGTGATAGATGCCAAGGAGATGGCCGTCGTGGGCTATGGCTGCGGCGTTGTGGATGTCGTCCTGGGAGTCGACGAAGCCAACGACGACGGTGATGCCCTGGGACTGGGCGACGACCTGGTGCATCTTCTGAATGTTGGCCTGGATGAAGGATGGCTGGAAGAGCAGGTCCTCAGGGGGATAGCCGGTGATTGCCATCTCCGGGAAGGCGACAAGGTCGGCCTGCTGGGCCTTGGCCTGCTGGATGTAGTCGAGGATTTTGGCGGTGTTGCCGTCCAGGTCGCCGACGGTGGTGTTAATCTGGGCCATGGCCAGGCGTAGCTTGCGCAATGTGATCGCTCCCTTGCCTTTTGGACAAGAGTATAGCACACGGGCAGGCAGGGCAGGGTTCGCCCTGCAGCAGGACTAGTCCTGCGCCTACATTTACGGGTGCAGCATTGGTCTGACCACATTTTGCGAGTTCAGGGCGGCGGCCCTGACGGGTTGAGTAGATGGTCTTTACGAGCCGAACGAGAGGGCATGCCCCTACTGATGCTCAACCACACCACGAGCGGTTAATCTTACGCCCCTCTCGGTATACGAACTTCACTCCTCCTTGCCAAAGGGCCACATGTCTTCCCACTCCCAGGAGAGGTGAGGATAACGGCCTGCCATGAGGTCAAGGTGCTCCGTCGACAGAAGAGGGACCTGTGGTAAGGGCAACTCATGAGATGCCCCTACCTGTTTCAAAGGACTGTCTGGGTCGAAACCAAACAGTTTGATAGCTTGGTCGAGACCCTTTGCTTGGGAAAGTACTTTGAAGTCGCCCATCTCACCGGCCTTGACCAGCTCCAGCATGCCCATTCGATTTGCGTCTCGTTCTTTTTGAGTCAGTTCCCTCCCGCCGAGGGAATCCAAGAATCTCGAAAGACCCAGGTTTTGGAGGAACTCCCGCTGTGTGGCAAAACCCACCGAGGTTAGTCCGTGCTGCTCCCCCGAGCGCATCAGGGACGAAAAATCCACGTGGGCCGTGATGTCCTGACGGCCTATTCGCCGGTATGGATTGCCCTCCAGGACGTGCCTGTAGTAGCAGCGCACTGTGCCGCGAGACCGCTCGGGAGCGTACAGTGTCTGGGCCGTATGTCCATAATCGAAGGTGAGCACCAGGCCTCGTTTCAGCACATGGGATAGCTCCTCCATCCAATCATCCATAGCCAGATTCACCTCGCCCTGGAACCCTTCTGGCAAATCAAGGCCAAGGCCAGACAGCCGTTGCTCCAAGCGCGGGGTAGAAGGTTCGTCGAGAACTTCCGCAAACTCACCTCTCTCCAAAGCAACGTAGACCTCGTTGATACGGCCGTTTTGTATCACGAAGCGATGGACGGGGAAAGCGTCGATGAGCTCGTTGGAGAGTACGCAACCCGCCATGTCCCTGAATGGCAAACCACTGGCCTTGATAGGTTGGACATTCTTTAAATAACCCGGAGGAGCGTCGTAGTCCACGGCTATGTACTCCAGGGCATTTGAAAACGCCCGGGGTAGACCGGATGAATATGCCAGAATATCCCTGGACAGGACACCACCACCTGCACCCACCTCCAGCACGTAAAAGGGAGTGGGCGAGCCCATCAGCTCCCACAACTGCTCCAACTGAAGAGCCAGCAAGGCACCAAAGGCAGGGTGGGCTACAGGCGCTGTGTAGTAGTCCTTCTCATTGAGATGCTCGCTAGAGGTATAGTAGCCGCCGTAGGGCGAGAAAAGGGCCATCTCCATGAACCGGGCAAAGGTAATCTTGCCGCGCTCAACTATGAGTTTCTTGATATGACCCTCGACTCCATCTGCCATATTATTTCCTCTACGCGAGTCAATTCCCCGTAAAGCAAAGGGACGCCTCGCCGAGAAGCGTCCCTTTGGAAATTAACCCGCGGTTATGGAGTTTAAGGCTACTTGCGCTGATCGATGGGCACGTACTCCACGTCCATGGGACCCTCATACACGAGCAGAGGACGCAGAAGGATGTTGTCGGAGTACTGTTCCATAACCTGCACCGTCCAGCCCGGGATACGTCCCATGGCAAAGATGGATATGAATATCTCCTTAGGAATGCCCATGAGATGATACATAGACCCCGCCCAGAAGTCCACGTTGGGACAGATTCCTCTGGACGCATAGGGCTCCATTACCTCTGCCACCTTGCTTAGGATGCGGAACCACTTGGGCTGTCCCTTCTGTTCTCCCAGGGTCTGACATTCCACCTGCAGGTGTTGCGCCCTGGGGTCCTCGACTTTATATACTCGATGACCGAAGCCCATGATCCTGCCGCCGCGTTCAAGGATGTCACGGGTGTACTGCTCAGCATTATCCTCTTCCCCGATGTCCAGCGCCATCTGCATTACCTCTTCCGCCGCTCCACCGTGTGCAGGGCCTTTCAGAGTGCCGATACCGGATACAATGGCGGAGTGGAGATCGGAAATGGTGCTGGCCGCCACCCGGGCGGCAAAGGCAGAGGCATTGATGCCGTGCTCGGCGTGAAGGATGAAATCCTTCTCCATGATACGGGCCTCTGCCGGAGTGGGCTCCTTGCCGAAGAGCATGTAGAGGAAGTTGGCAGCCTGGTTCAGGTTGGGATTCGGGTCCAACGGTTCCTTTCCATCCTTGATGCGGGCATGAGCGGTAACGATGATAGGGGCCTGGGCCGTCATGCGGATGCCCTTACGTAGGGTGGCCTCCAGGGAGTTGTCGGCTACATCCGGGTCGTATGCGGCCAACGCCGACACGGCGGTGCGCAAGACATCCATTGGGTGAGCATTCTTGACCAACTTTATGATCTGCATAACCTCAGGTGGAATGGAGCGATTTGCGCGGAGTAAAGCGTCGAAATCGTTCAGTTCTTTTTGGTTTGGAAGCTTCTCGTATAGGAGCAGATAGACGGTCTCTTCAAAGGTTGATTTTTCTGCCAAATCGTGGATGGAATATCCACGGTAAAGCAGCTTCCCTGCGCTGCCGTCAATGAAACTGGACTGTGTCTTGTCAATGTAGACACCCTGTAGCCCTCTTTTAATCTCTATTTCCGTTGTCATCTCGCCTCCCCTAGCAATTTCGTCCAAAGACTTCAAGACCAACGAGGTTATCCATTGTGCAACACCGCTCCCCACACCTCTCTTAGAAGGCACCTAGAAGGTACCCAGTGGCTTCCATCGGTATACTGGCAGTATACTGGATGCGAGCTATAATGCAACGACGGCGTCCCCTATTGCAGTGATAGGACAGACCTATCACTTTAGCCTATCAAGCGGATAATGGGATTCCTTCCCCTAAAGGGCATCATCCACCGTTTTCCACAAACTTAACCCCTGCACCTTGCTGCAAATATATGCTTCGCACCCTGATGTTGTCAATGTAAGCATTTCCATCATGCCCATTGTAACGATTTGTGAAATTTCCCACGATGTAAACAGTCGTGAAACGTTATTGACATCGATTAGAAGTGAGTGATACAGTAAAGTACATGTGGAAAAGGAGACAGGCCTGCGGGACACAAAACTCCACGCAGCGTTAGGGGTGGGTCTTCTGCTTATGATCGATAACAGTATCCCAGGGGGTACGCGGGCGGAGGGGGAATATTTTTATCTTATCCTACAGCTATTTCTCTATTACAAGGAATCTTCGCGTCCGGGCGCGAGCTAACACCCATAATGCTTAGACATTAGTCGTGCAGTTCAAGCTGATATTCTGATAGCACAGGAGAGGGAGTAGATGCGTAATAAAGACTTCGTTGTCCGCTTCGCGGGTGAGGGTGGAGGCGGCCTTGTGACCTCGGCTGAGTTGCTGGCTCAAGTGACCGCTCAAGTGGGTTACCACGTAAAGACCTACGTCACCTTCCCGTCTCAGATTATGGGGGGACCAACCTTCGCACAGGCACGGATCTCCACTGAACCTGTCTTGAGCTACGGCGATGAACTGGATGTGTTGGTGGCCTTTGACCGCGCGGCATACGACACCCACCAGTCCGAAGTCAGAGACGGCGGCGTAATAATATACAACTCTGAAGATTTCCAGTTGGAAGAAGATGGGAAAAGCTTCGGAATGCGGATAGACGAGTTGGCAAAAGCGAGTGGGAACACGCGAGCCGCCAATATGGTCATCCTGGGTGCCATAGCCAACCTGGTAAACATGCCGGAGCACTACCTGCCCGAGTTCGTCACGAAGAGATTCACCCGCGGCCGCCCCGGTGACGAGGAGATCATCAAGGGCAATATACTGGCCCTTTCCCTGGGAGCCGAGGAAGCCAAGAAAAGCGGCTTCAGCCTGGGCGAGTTGGAAGACCCGCAGCCACCCGAGGGCGAGCAGATCATGATAAAGGGTAACGACGCCATATCTCTTGGAGCCATAGCGGCCGGGCTGGATGTCTTTATAGGCTATCCCATATCTCCGGCGACGACCATTCTCGTATACATGGAACGGAACCTGACAGGACCCGGCAAGTTTGTCTATCAGTCCAGCTCTGAAATAGAGTCCATTATCTCGATAGTCGGAGCAGGCTACGCTGGGAAGAAGTCCATGACGTCCACCGCCGGGCCGGGATTCAGTCTGATGAGCGAGGGGATCGGCATGGCGTGGATGGCCGAGATTCCCGCGGTGATAGTGGATGTGCAAAGAGGTGGCCCCGCTACGGGACTGCCAACAAAGGTGGAACAATCAGACCTGCTTGCTGCAATACATCCTGCACACGGCGACGTCAGCATGCCCGTTATTGCGGTCGGCACCGTTGAGGAGTGCTTCTATGGAGCCGCCCTGGCCCTCAACTGGGCCGAGCGATACCAGGGGCCAGTGATTTTGCTCAGCGATCATGCTCTATCGGAGCAGGCGCAAAACATCCCGAAACCAGACCTCAGTAAAGTGGTGGACGAGAGAAGGAAAACCTACCAGGGCCAGAACGGGTATGAGCGCTACGCCGATGCTGAGCTATCGGCGATGCCAATACCAGGAGGACCCGGTGCCTACGTGGCCAACGGCAGCGAGCACGACGGCATGGGAGACACCACTCACCTGGCCAGTCGTCACGTTACGATGACCGAGCGCCGCTTCGGCAAGTTGAAGCTCCTGGAAGACGACAACTACGAACGTGAGAACACTGATGATCCAATAGCAGTCATGACCTGGGGTGGCTCCAAGGGGTCGACCAGGGAGGCCTATGACCAGATGATGAAGCAAGGGCAAAAGATTGGGTGGTACTACACCATGCAGCTCAACCCGCTACCACCAAAACTGCTGGAAGAGCTCAGGAAGAAAGAACTGGTCCTGATACCGGAGTTGAACTACCTGGGTCAGTTCTCCAGCCTCCTACGCGCCAAGGGTGTAAAGGCGGAGTCCATTACCCAGTACACCGGTACGCCCTTCAAGGTCAATGATCTCATCAAAAAGATAAGCGATAGAATGCAAGCCCAAAAGAAGGATCTGGTGCAGGTATGAGTAAGAAAAATCCCGAGTACGATTTCAAGTGGTGCCCCGGCTGCGGAGACTTCGGTGTCAAAAGGGCATTGGAGTTGGGGGTAGAAAGGCGAAACATAGAGTTGGAGATGCCTATGGCCAATACGGTGGTGGTTGCAGGCATTGGCTGTTCCGGGAACCTGGTACACCTGCTGGATGGTGACCAACCCTTTGGTATGCACGGCCTTCACGGTAGGACACTGCCGTTCGCATTTGGAATCAAGATGGCCAATCCAGACCTGAATGTGGTTGTGGTTTCTGGAGACGGCGACTTCTTGAGCATAGGTGGGGAACATATCTCTCCTCAGGCGCAGAGGAACCTGAACGTGACCGCAATTGTCATGGATAACGGTGTTTATGGGCTGACCAAGGGGCAGAGTTCACCCACTACTGAGCTAGGTGTGATTACACCTACAACTCCCTATGGGAAGCTGGAAAACGCCATCAACCCCCTGGAGTTGTATCTGACCCTGGGGGTCAGCTTTGTAGCCTCGGGCTTCTCCAGCAAGACCAGAGAGCTTGCCAACCTCATTAATGAAGGCATGAAGCACCCGGGGTTTGCCATTGTTCACGTACAGTCCCCCTGCACCACATACAATGACACTTATGACGTCCTGAAAGGAAACGCGAAGAAAGGCATTGAGCCTATCGCTTGGGATGTGCCTGAAGACCATGATACCTCTGATCGACAGGCCGCTTATGGCCTGCTTCAACAGAGCGGTGTCCCTCTTGGTATCATATACCAGAGGCCGGACTCCGAGCCATTGGATCAGCGGGTGGAGGCAATGAGGCAAAAAGCCAACACAAGGTCCCTTGACCAGCAGCTGGCGGCCTACAAAATCTAGCCCACCAGCCGCTACAAGACGGATTCTCGAATGAAAGAAGAGCGCCCCTTGGCAATAAGGGGCGCTCTTCTTATCTCGTTCTTGGCAGCCTCAGACGTTCCACAACGCGGTGAACACCCACCAAAAGTCTGCTTTATCGAGGAGTCTTCACGTAGTTTTCAAGCTGTTTACGCAGGAGAACCCTACCACGATGAAGCCGCGCCTTGAGGGAGGATACGGTAATGCCGAGGGCATCGGCTGCCTCGGTATTGGAAAGCTCCTGGATGTCCCGCAATACCACGGCGGCCCTGAGGTCCGGAGGCAGGGAAGCAATGGCCTTGCCCATCTCCCCGCGCAACTCTGAGTTAATGGCAAGCTCCTCGGGAGTGCCGGAGGGGTCGGGTGTCCAGTCTATTACATCCACGTCCTTGTAGCCCGTGTCGGTCAAGGCCTTGGCACGCTTTTCCTTACGCAGCCGCATAAGACAGGCATTAACGGCAATACGATAGAGCCACGTGCTAACCGATGATCCCCCGCGGAAAGAGGCCCAGCTACGATATGCAGAAAGGAAGGCTTCCTGTGTGATGTCCTCGGCATCCTGTGCGTTGTTCATCATGCGATAGGCCACGTTGTACACAAGATTCGTGTGCTCTTCAACGATGGACTGGAAGTCATCCTGGTTCATACTGAATTAAGTCCCTCAGATACCATTGGCCCAGATTTTGCATCCTCTTGCCGTGACATGCATCGAATTATACAGGATTCCACATTAGGTGAAAACGCTTGACCTGGCAGGGATTCGTTCTTAATATTAAGCGTAATAATTGTAAGCTTCGTGATGAGAGTGTTGAATGAACGGTATGGCTGGTAAGCTCTGGGATCTGCTTCCATTTGGTAGCAAGGATCTGTCGTGCGTGAAGCTGAGACAGATGTCGTCGGATTTTCTGGAGGGCACTCTGGGACCCAAAGACATGTGGAAGTTCAGCTATCACACCGAGCGGTGTAAGGGCTGTGGAACCTTTGTCTCCAGCCTGAGAGCGACTATCCAGACCCTCAACTCTCTTCCCTCCCAAAATGCTTCTGAAGACTTGAAACAACGACTCATGAAGCAGTTCTCCGAGGATACCAAAGACACCACCCACAACGCCGGTAGCTAGAAGCTGCGGTTTTTTCCCGCCTCACAGCCTTTGAGAGGTTCAAACCTCGTACCACAAACCCAGGCGACGGCATCCTTTTACGAATACGAATTGGCATGCCACGCCATCATTGGCCAGCAGATACGACAGAGAAGGGTTTGAGGAAGGGTGCCGCCCCCTTTAAAAGCCTAACGCCCGTATCGGGAACTAGGTAGTCTCTTCGGCAGCCTGATATTTCGAGGGGCATTTGACAATGATGGCCTGGGCGTCGAACAGGGCGTTGGAGTCGTACGTGCCCTCCAGCAATATCTCGGAGTGCTCGTTGAAGAACAGGTCCGGCACCAGTCCGTTGTACACCGCATCTATAGTTTCCAGGCCATCGGTAAGAGAGAAGTGGATGAGTGTCCCACTGGCGTCACGTTCAAAGGAAACAGGAATCAGCTTGCCATTGACTCTCAGGTTCTTATCGTAAGCAGAGTCCCCCTTGGCCACGAGTTCACCCACTGTAAGATAGTAGGCGCTGGCACCCTGAAAGGCCGTGAACCCAAGGTATCCCAAGGCGAGGACAAATACACCAACCGCTATGAAGAGCTTGCCACGGTGCGCAAGAACAGATTTTTCTTCCAGGGGCTCTGGAAGTGCATAGGGTTCCGGCTGGTCGTGTGATTGGGCATCACTCATGGCTACTCCCTGATCTCCTGACAAATAGGCCAAAAGGCGATTGTGTTTTCATTCACGTTTTATGGTAACTCAAATAGTTGAGGATTTCAACTGCGCCAGTTTCATAAGGGGCATACATAAGGCCGTCCCATCTCCCGCTCACTTCTTTAGACAACCACGGACAGCCTCACCACGAGCGGGAGAGTATGGTACGAGTTACGACAAAGCTCCCAAACTCATGGCGTCAATCAATCGTCGGGCGGCCTCTTCAGGATTCGGGTCACCGATAACCGCTGAGATGACGCATGCGGCGTCGGCCCCTGCCAGCATCACCCTAGGAACGTTGTCTTCGTTGATACCACCAATGGCAACAACAGGGACGGATGCCCGAGCCTTCACCTTTTCGAGGGTCTCCAGGCCCGCTGGTCTGGTCTTTTCCTTGGTGTCTGTTGGGAATATGGCACCGACTGCCAGGTAATCAGCGCCCTGCCTCTCCGACTCCAAAGCCTCCTCCAACAGGGCATTGGACTTTCCGATAATCTGGTGGGAGCGCAGGATGGCACGGGCCTCCTCTATCGGCAGGTCATGCTGGCCAAGGTGTAGGCCGTGGGCATCGCAGGCAACGGCCAGATCAGCGTGGTCGTTGATGATCAGCAGGGCACCGTGCCGGTCGCACAGATCACGGATACGACGGGCGATGGGCAGAACATCTCCCTTGTCGTGCAGCTTATCGCGGAGTTGTATGACCTGTGCGCCACCCAGGAGTACCGCCTGGGTCAACTCCACCAGGTCCCTGCCCTGGGCCACCTGTGCATCGACGATGACGTACAGGCCATTGACCTTCCTGGCTATCCCTTTTCTGATGGAGAGTTCCATATGTCAGCAAGTACGTCTGCCCAGTAGGTCTACTTGGGAGGATTAGAAACCGAAATCTCCGCCGTCGTCCATGCCTTCCATATCGTCCATCATCTCCCCGGCGTCCATGCGAGCCAGCATTTCCTCGCCCTCGACCCCTATGTCTTCGCCCGTTTCGTCCTTCATCCGCCGCAGCATATCGGCAACGCTGCGGGGGTCGTCCTCATTGAAGTCGCTCATAGAGTCCCAGGAAGGCATGCCGCCCATAAAATCGTTCGCACTTTTGATCACGGTCACCTGGGAAATGAGGCGGGTTCCACCGACGGTGCCACAGTGGGAGCAGAGAGGCTCTTTGATTTCGGAGAAGCTGCGGTTGAGCATGGAGAACTTCCGTTTGCAGCTCTGGCAGCGATATTCGTATATTGGCATGATGGGTCTCCCTAAACAGGAAAATTCTACCACATGGGTAGGACGGTGGTAAACTACGGGTTGGGTGTGACCCCAAAAGACTGCCCTAGAGGTCGCTGGAGACGGCGTTCTCGATTCGCTCAATCCTGGTGATGCGACCCAGCCTGTCTACATCGACGGCCACCATGTCTATGCGCCAATGGCTCGGGAGGTCCGTCCTAGACTGAAGGTAGGTCTCGGCGGCGGCAATCAGCCTTCTGCTTTTACCGGGAGTAATCGACTCCTCGGGCTAGCCAAGGGCGTTGCTGCTGCGGGTCTTCACCTCCAGAAACACGAGGGAATCTCCCTCCAGGGCAATTATATCCACTTCACCGTAGGGACAATGGAAGTTGGTGTCCAGGACAGTGAACCCCGTTCTTTCGATGTATCCCCTGGCGGCCTTTTCTCCAAGTTCACCCAGCCTCGTGTTATGGGCGTCTCTTACGATGCCCCCATCCAGCAGGTCTCTGACGGGGGCAAAGGAGCGCCTATGGATGGGACATGGCCCCAGTCGCTGGAGATGCTCCATATGCGCCCTGGTGGGGTACCCCTTGTTGATAGCGAATGCGTATCCGGGATATCGCACGTCTTCTTCAATCATTATCCTGTCCCTGGTGACCTTGGCAACGATGGAGCCGGCGGCGATGGACAGGCAACGCTGGTCGCCCTTCACGATGGCCTTGAACGGCGTCCCGCTCTGGGACAAAGGCAGGGCATCGATGAGGAGAAAGTCAGGCTGCGTCGGGAGTTGCTGTACGGCCATGAGCATGGCCTTTCTGGTGGCTGGCACTATCCCAAGAGAGTCCACCTCTTGAGAAGAGACCACTCCGGACGCCCAGGCTATTCCTGATTCCTGTATACGGGAAAAGAGCGTGTCTCGCTGGCGGGGGCTGAGCTGTTTGCTATCGCGAACGCCGGTCAACCAAGGCGCAGTGAAACCATCGGGGAGAACAACCGCACCGGCCACCACAGGCCCGGCCAGGGGGCCGCGGCCGGCTTCGTCTATTCCAGCAACTATGTGATAGCCCTTGCTATACAGGGCCGCCTCTTCGACGAAGGTGGGAGGGGAAGATGAGGTTCCTATTTTACGCCAGTCCCCTATACGCGCCTATGTACACTTAAGCGCGCCGGATGGCTCGCACAACGGCACATGTCCACTGGAAGTGGATGATGCCGGACTCTTCCTGGTGAATTTCGAATGCTTCAACCGCGGCGGCGGGAGCGTTCAGCAGGTCGTGGCGCAGGCCCTCGACCACATCCGTGGGTGTACCGGAACGCCTCACCCAGTCATCGAAGTCGTGGGGCACCGAGGTGAGTGTGCTATCGGTGGCCTGGAAGCCGTTGGCATCCAGGAGCGCGAGCCACTCGGAGGGAGACAGGTTCAGGATGTGGCTGGGGTCACGCCGTTCCTCGACATCGTTCATCCAGGCCGCGCTCGGAGCGTCTTCCGGGGAGGTTGTGTCCGCCAGAATAAGCACAGCCCCCGGTGCCAGAACACGGTACCACTCGGCGACGGCCTTGTTCAGGTTCAGGAAATGGTGGGCCGCGATGCGGCAGGTGAGCAGGTCCAAGGAGCCACTGGCGAATGGAAGTTCCTCGGCGGCGGCCAGGGTATATCCCAGGTTGGCGATGCCGCGCTCGCCGGCAATGGAGCGGGTCTCACGGAGCATAGCAGGGGTGAGGTCGGCGGCCACGATGGTTTCTGTAAATGGCGCTACGGCGAAGGCGGTGAACCCTGTCCCTGTGCCTATGTCCGCGGCTTTTTTGTATCGACTTCTGCCTGCCCACTCCTTGACCACCTGAATGCTTTCGCCGGAGCTGTGGCCAATGCTCTCGGCGTAGAAGTGGGCCTGACGCCCGAACTGTTCCTGGGAGCCGACTCTTGGGGTGTTTTCTTCAGTAGTCACGGGTGGATGTTATCCTATGGGGTGAGATTTTTCAAGGGGCTGTGATGGGGAGAGTGAATTATCCTCACAACCAGCCGTTGTAGCGCAGCAGCAGGACACTCAGGAGAAGCACCGGCGGTATCAGCAGCGATGACATGAGGACGACGCCCATGCTTGCGCCCAACGCCTGGGCAACCACGGAGACGATGATGCTGGCAATCGTATAGAAGACGAGGTTCTTAGCAAACATTGGTGTGGTGTGGTTAGGGTGTCAGATTTAGAAGTGGGCCTGGGAGCCAACGCTGCGTGGGGTGTTCTCTTGCACCATCACCATTCTTCGGCCCTTGAATCCATTGGGTCTGGGAAATGCACACCGTCTCCAGAGAAGAACCCGCTACCTAGCTCAGCACTATTTGCCCGCGCGACCCATTTTGTCCAATTCTGGTGAACACTAGTAGCAGATTCATCCATGGACTTAGCAATATTCTCATGGTAACTATTATCACTAGCCAACTTACCACACAAAGAATTCATGGCTCGTGTCGCCGGTGGCATCAGTCGGTAGCCAGGATACAATGGATATCCATCTTCTTTTCTTGCATCCATCAAAGCAACAACCATAAGGAATTTTCCTGCATTTAGGTGATGCTCATCCTCGGATTCCCAAAAGGAGTGAAGATGGACTTGTCTCTGCCAAAGTCCTGAGATGTATTGTATCGCGGGGATTGCGTTTCCAAGGAACGATTCAGGGTAAAATAGCTTGCGTTGGGATGGGAACGGGAGATGACTAAATCTGCCGTTAAGGTGTTCCACTTCTATAGGTTCTCTTAATATCACGCCCAAAGCATTGAATGCATCGTCAGCCATTGCCTTGGCCCCCATCAAGATAAGCAGGCGCCAAGCCATAAGAGCAGGTAATCCCCTGGAGAATCTCAGATTTACTGTGCTCGTTCGTTCACTGAGAGATATCCATTCCCCCCGCCAAACGGAGGCCCATCCGTGTCCCTGGAACCCAGTCCTCCTCTACGCAGGCGAGGATAAATTCTTCAACTTTCTGAATATGAGGTTCCATTTCTGCAATGTGCTCCGAAGCAACCACTGGGATCTGGTCAACTTGAATTGACTCAGAACGCGGGCGCTGGTCTAGAGTCTCCATAGTTCCAATCATTAGTTGCGTAAGTTCGCTACGCGTCAGACGAAGCACTGCATTTACGGCAGTAGGTGATCCGCTCGCTGTCAACGTCTTTGCAAAACCAGTTGCATTCAGTCCTTCTGCGCCTGGCCCAGCAAGGGGCTGGGCCGTCGCGACTTCCGATGGGGCAATTTGCACGGGTTCAATGGCTTGCGTTGGAGCATTAGCTCGTCCCAAGAAATCGCTTACCGGATTGTCTGGTCGGTCAGGATTAGTATCAACGTCTCGTAGGAGTTGCCGAAGCTTTTCCGTCAGTTGAAAACGCATTTCTTCTGTCTTCCAACCATACACGTGATAAGCATAAGCCTGCAGGTCGAAAGGGATATCTTCGCTACTTTGTGCCAGAATTATTGAGCGATCAGTAAGAGAATGCCGTACCCCAAGCTCATAGAACACATTCGCATTACGATCTGTTAGGTCGGCGAGAACCACATATGCCTCTTTGAGGTCCTGCAAGATTGCTGCCACCAAATTCCCACGCGTAGCAGTTGAACGTCTGCACTCATAATCCAGCCCAGCATCCTCAACAGCTGGTTTAAGCACATTCTCAAATATCCACGTCCAGTCTTCGCCAGAGCATGATTCTGTTGAGGAGAATGGCATGATTACAAAGCATATGCGCGCCACTATCTACCTTCTCCCAGCGCACCCTCTATAAAGCCGCCGCCAAGAACCTCATCGCCAATGTAGAAGACGACGGCCTGGCCGGGGGTGATGGCCCGTTGAGGCTCCTCAAAGCGTATCTCCGCCCAGTCGTCGTGAGGTATGAGTATTGCCGCGGCATGTGAGGACTTGTAACGTATTTTGGCCTCGACCTCCACCGGGCACTCAGGAGCAATGCCGGACAGGTAGTTGACGCCGCTTGCCCACAGGTTTTTTTGAAAAAGCCCCTCCGCAGACCCCACCACCACGCGGTTGCTCTCCGTGTCCAGGGACAAAACAAACATCGGCTCCTGCGCAAAAATGCCAAGGCCGCGGCGCTGGCCGACGGTAAAGTACTCGATGCCCTGATGCTGACCCACGATATTTCCAAAAGTATCCACGATGTCCCCTGGTGTGGGCGTGGAACGCTCGGCGAGGAAGGAGCGGTAGTCGTTCGTTGGGATGAAGCAAATCTCCTGGCTGTCGGGCTTGTCGGCCACGGGCAGGCCGGCATCACGGGCGATGTCCCGTATCTCCACCTTGGAGTACCCACCCAACGGCAGAAGAAGATGCTGCACCTGGTGTGGTCGCAGGTTGAACAGGACGTATGACTGGTCTTTCAGGGGGTCGATGCCCTTGAGGAGCCGCGGGTGGCCACTTGAGGAGTCCAGGCGTGCGTAGTGGCCCGTCGCAATGTAGTCGATGTTTAGGGCGCGGGCCTTGTTCATGAGGAAGTCGAACTTTATCTTGTCGTTGCAGGCCAAACAGGGATGGGGCGTGCGGCCCCGCTGGTACTCGCTGACGAAGTAGTCGATGACGTGTGCCTTGAACTCACGCTGAAAGTTCATCACGTAGTGGGGTGCGCCGATAATTTGGCACACACGGCGGGCGTCCTCAACGTCCTCGATGGTGCAGCAGCCCTTGGAGTGGCGCGGCGTATCGGGCTGGTCGTCGTCCCACAGCTTCATGGTCACGCCAACCACATCGTAGCCCTCCGCCTTCAGCAGGCAGGCGGCTACAGAGGAGTCCACGCCTCCGCTCATGGCTACTACAACCTTACCCTTGCTCACTTATTGGAACCTCCTGAGAATCTATATTCGAGAATAACGATACGACTGTAGGCAGTCAAGCGAAATGGCAAAGCCATCGTTGACCCCTCACAGGTAACGAAGTAAACTGAAACCAATGATAGAGAAGACTCAGATAGGAACCGCCGAGGCAGCCCGACTGGCGGTGGATGTGGCCTCCGAGAAGCAGGCCTCAGACATCGTGTTGCTGGACATGCGCGGGCCTTTTGGTTTCACCGACTACTTCGTCATCCTCACCGCCGAGAGCCGCCGCCAGATGCAGGGGCTGCTGGAAGACATCGACCAGGCCCTTGATCAAGCTGGGATGACCCTGCATCATAAAGAGGGAACCCCCGACGGAGGATGGGTGCTGATGGACTACGGCAATTTCATCGTCCATGTGTTCGCCCCTGAGGAGAGGGAGTTCTACCACCTGGAGCAGCTCTGGTCTCAGGCTGCCGTTCTCTTCAGGATTCAGTAATCCACCGGTCAACGTCCCGCTCGTAGCTCAGTATCTCGTCCGGCGAGAAGAAGAAGCCTATTTCCTGGGCTGCCGATTCGGTGGAGTCGGAGCCGTGCACAAGGTTCCGCCCGATATCCACTCCAAGGTCGCCGCGTACGGTTCCAGGCTGGGCCTTTAGAGGATCGGTGACGCCCATAGTGGTGCGTACCATCTCCACCGCGCTGCGCCCTTCCAGCACCATTGCGATGACGGGGCCGGATGTGATGAAGTCCACCAGGCCATTGAAGAACGGCTTTCCCTGATGAGCGCCATAGTGCTTCATGGCCATGTCTCTAGAGACCTGAAGCATCTTCATAGCCACTATTCGGAGACCCCTGGCCTCCAGCCTTGAGATGATGGTGCCGCCAAGGCCGCGTTGTACGCCATCGGGTTTTACCAGGACTAAGGTCTGTTCAGTGCTCAAAGGTTCCTCCTGTATTCCTTATATACTTTTGTAAGCTCTTGTTTTATAACAGCTACTAGGCGGGTTGTCGGGGAGCCGTTATGGTCGGGCGGCGGAGATACATCGGCTCCAGCCTGTAGATGTCGTCATGCTCTCCTTGTCGAAACCGCTGATACCCCATCCGGGCCAGCGTGCCAGGCCATCTGGTGGGTAGCGATTGGTCTGCGATGACGGCCCTATCGCCAAGGTGTTCTTTCAGCGTCTGGGTATAGAGAGACATACCTTCGCCACAGAAGAGCGTGGACTGCTTGACTCTGGCACACAGGTCCTCTGGCGTAATTATCCGATCCTGGTCAATCTTGCTCCAGCGTCCTTGCTCCACGGCGTACAGGGCCGCCGCCACCTCGCCCCGACCTATGTCCAGCATGGAGCAGACTAGCATTCCCCGTTGCCTGTAGGGGTCGGCCTCAATGTCCAGGGTGTTGAGGGCCACCAGCGGAATACCGAGAGAGAGGCCAAGGCCCTTGGCCGTGCTCAACCCCACTCGTAGGGCGCTGAACCCACCGGGGCCAATGGCTATGATGATGCATTTCAAGTCCTGAGCAACCGCGCCCGCTGCCTTCAAGAGTTGCTCCACGGCCGGGAGCAGCTCCACCGAGTGGTTCTGCTGAGAGAACCAGGAGTACTCGGTCACCACCTCTCCCTTACGGGACAGGCACACACTGGCATATCTGGTGGAGGTGTCTATGGATAGTTCCATGTTTTTCCAAGAGGCCTTCGGCGGGGCAGGGCGTGCCCCGCACCCACATTTGGCGATCGTTGCACTGGGCTGGCCATGATCTACCGTCTACTACTTCCTACTTCTAGAAGACCTCGGCTTGCTCAACTCATCCTGCACCTGTAACACCAGCCTCTCGTAGCGCTCCCCCTGAAGTTCCAGACGTAAGAGGCGTTCATTTTCACCCTCGTAATCCAGAGTTACCCGCAAGTAGGACTGTGGGAAGGCCTCAAGGGCTTTGTCGGCCCACTCTATCACGGATACACCGTCACCCGCCAGATACTCCTCCAAGCCAAGGTCGAAGACCTCGGCCACATGGTCCAAACGGTAAATGTCCACGTGGTACAGGGGAAGCCGTCCCTGATGAATGGAGACAAGAACAAAGGTGGGACTCCTCACGTACCCATCGATACCCATGCCCTTTGCTATTCCCTGGGTGAGGCATGTTTTACCCGCGCCCAGATCGCCACAGAGAAGCAGGATATCGCCGGCCTCGACGTAACGACCCAGCGAGGCACCGATGCGCCTGGTATCCGCGGCAGAGTGGCTCTTCAAAACTACAGGAGGCATTTTCATTACTTACCTGAAATGATCCCAGCCGTGCCTGTCCAAGTGGAACTCCGCTCCCCGCTCGTCCAGCACCTGTACGATACCAGGATGGTCGGCCACGATGCGGCCTATGACCGCGGCAGATGGGCCCAATTGTGTTACTACCTCGGAGACAACATCCTCCTTGCCTGTGAACAGAAGCTCGTAGTCCTCTCCACCGTTGAGGGCAAGCTGAAGGTAGCCCTGAGGGAAGGTGTCCTTGAGAAACGAGTCCACGGGCACCTGATGAGCATCAATTATTGCGCCAACCCCGCTGCTGACGCACATCTTGGACAGGTCGTCTGTCAGGCCGTCGCTTATGTCCATCGCGGCGTTCACACCACTCTGAACCAGCGTCTGGCACGCATCAAGCCTGGGAACGGGACGGTTGTGTGTTCTGCTTAAATGCCGTCCCTGTTCCCCTTCCAGTACAGTACCCTGTAAAAGAGCTTGAAGACCGCCCGCGGCACATCCCAGTGGGCCTGTGACGGCAATTATATCGCCTGGTTTAGCTTCCTGCCGGGTCAAGATGTGCCCCTTGGCAACACCGGTCATGGCAACGGTGATGAATGTGACGGGTGATTGCACCATGTCGCCTCCGACGATCTGACAATGGTACTCACGGCAGGCGGAAAGCATGCCCATGTAAATAGCATGAACGTCCTCGACTTCGGTTTCGGGATTGAGTCCAAGAGTTACCAGAGCATAGAGTGGCGAGCCTCCCATGGCGGCGATGTCGCTCAAGTTTACCGCCAGGGCCTTCCATCCAAGGTCTTCCCACGATATGAGGTCGTGGCGAAAGTGCACTCCATCCACCATGGTGTCAGTGGTCGCCAACTCCGTGCCATCTACGGTGCGCCAGGCGGCAGCGTCATCACCAATGCCAAGCAGCAGAGTGAACGTCGTCTCCCCTGATGGTTGCTTCCACTGACAGACCAATTCCTGAAGCGACCGTATGAGACCGAATTCGCCTATGTCTCGTACCTTCACAGTCCGCATTATATCCTCAACCAATCTGGGCCACAAGGGAATTATGCTATATTGGACATGCCGGACAGAGGAACAAAAGGAATGGTAAAAGGGTCGTGAGAATAGCCATACTCGCCGACATTCACAGTAACCTTGAAGCTCTCAACGCCGTTCTGGCCGACGCTATGGAAAAGGCGCCCATCGACAAGATATGGTGCCTGGGTGATACGGTTGGGTACGGACCTGACCCCATCGCTTGCCTGGATACAATACTGAGCATGGATCACATCCTGGTGGCTGGTAATCACGACCTGGCCGCGGTTGGGAAGATTAGCCTGGTGGACTTCAACGCCTATGCCGCCGAGGCATGCCGCTGGACCACGACCCAGCTTTCCTCCGAGCACCGGGAGCATCTGGCGGAGCTTCCTCTACGGGCAGAACAGACGCCCTTCACACTTGTCCACGGCAGTTCAAGAGACCCCATATGGGAGTATGTGGTCTCCATCGACGTCGCGCAGGCCTGCTTCGATCACTTCACGACTCCATACTGCCTGGTGGGACACTCCCACATCCCCTTCATCTACCGCCAGTGGCAACACAGCGCAGAGCTTGTGGATGTACCCCCTGGCAGCCCTGTCCAGCTTGGTCGGGAACGGCTCATCATAAATCCCGGTGGCGTTGGACAGCCGCGAGATGGCGATCCCAGAGCAAGCTACGCCATTTACCACACGGATGAGAACAGCATGGAGTTCCGACGTGTGTCATACAACGTAGCCGCTACTCAGAGGAAGATGCGTACGGCAGGACTGCCCGAGTACCTGGCGGAGCGCTTACAGTACGGCCGTTAGTCTGTAGTAAAGAGGGGAGACCGTTTATACTGTGGTGGACATCCAATACGCAGGTAGCACGCAGGTAATATGCTACTAATATGTAAGGAGGTTTAACATGCCAATAGTCAAGGTAGAGTTGTGGACAGGAAGGACCAAGGAGCAGAAGGCGGAGCTCGCTCAAGCTATCACCGATGCGGTGGTAAACATCGCACGCACCACCCCTGATGAGACCATCGTCATCTTTCAGGATGTGGACAAGGAGAACTGGTCCAAGGCTGGGAAGCTGGCCTCCGAGTGGTGATGCAACCTCGCTGACTCATATCATCACAGGCTACGGAGGAATCAGTTCACGAAATCTGTGGGATTTGTCGAAACCGTAACTAGCGCAGATACAAGCTATGCCCCTTAGCAACACTTGACACAGCTTGCGTTCCGTGTTAGATTTCCCTGTAAATTTCGAGCATGCCTCCAGTGGGGTTATAGGGCCCGCTAGCTCAACGGTAGAGCAGCTGACTCTTAATCAGCGGGTTACAGGTTCGAGTCCTGTGCGGGTCACGAAGAACCGGGGGGGGAAGTGTCGGAATTGGCAGACGAGCATGATTTAGGATCATGTGCCGCAAGGCGTAGGAGTTCGAGTCTCCTCTTCCCCAGGAACAGTGGATCGAACCCTAGGGTAAAAGACAAGTCTGGTAGGGACAGGCATCCACGATGCAGGTTGCATCGGGTCATCTGAATTAGTCCAGCGTTCGTTAAGGAGGGAGAGGCAAGTGGCCACACTTCTAGAGGTTAAGAACCTCGCAACCTACTTCTTCACGCCAGAGGGTGTGGTAAAGGCAGTAGACGACATCACCTACGATATCCAAGAGGGAGAGATCCTGGGACTGGTGGGCGAAAGCGGGTGTGGCAAGAGTGTCAGCGCCCTATCTCTCATGAGGCTCATTCAGAACCCGGGTAAAAACGTCGCTGGTCAGGTTATGTTCAATGGGCAAGACATTATGTCCTTGTCCGACAACGACATGCGACATATCCGTGGCAAGGATATGTCCATGATATTCCAGGAGCCCATGACCTCCCTGAACCCGGTACTAACAATTGGGCGTCAGCTTACTGAAGCCCTGGAATTGCACCTGGACATGGACAAGCGGGCCGCAGAGACCCGAGCGGGTGAGTTGCTCCTGATGGTTGGAATCCCTGAGGGCGACAAGCGGCTGCGTGACTACCCTCACCAGTTCAGTGGTGGAATGCGACAAAGGGTGAGCATAGCCATGGCCCTTAGCTGCAATCCTAAGCTGCTCATAGCAGACGAGCCAACTACAGCCCTGGATGTGACTATCCAAGCGCAGATATTGGAGTTGGTCCAGAGGCTTGGCAAAGAGCTTGGGACATCCGTACTGATTATCACACACAACCTGGGAGTTGTGGCCCGCTACGCCGACCGGGTTAATGTAATGTACGCCGGGAAGATCATAGAGAGGGGCACCGCTAAGGAAATCTATGGGAACCCGCGGCACCCTTACACTCTGGGCTTATTGAAGTCTGTGCCACGGCTAGATGAACCCCGCAAGGAGAAGTTGGACCCCATTGAAGGTCTGCCTCCGGACCTAGTCGCATTACCACAGGGATGCGCCTTCAGAGCTAGGTGTAGGTTCGCAATAGACCGATGTGCCGCAGAAATTCCTCCATTGGTGGAAGTAGCCGAGAACCACACCTCGGCTTGCTGGGTATGGGAACAACTGGGCGCAGGGAGTAAGGGGTAATATGCAAGACGATAACATTCTGCTCGATGTAAAGAACCTGGTGAAGTATTTCCCTGTACACAGGGGGATCATATTTCAGAAGCATGTGGCCGATGTTAAAGCTGTGGATGACATAAGTTTCTTCATCCGCAGAGGCGAGACTCTGGGAATGGTGGGGGAAAGCGGTTGCGGCAAGACGACTGCGGCCCGCACAATTCTTCAGCTGTATCGCCCCACATCCGGAACGGTCCACTTTGACGGCGTTGACCTGGCACAAACCAAGGGTAAAGAGTTGCGCCAAATGCGTCGTAAAATGCAGATGATCTTCCAGGACCCGTACGGCTCCCTGAACCCCCGCATGAACTGTGGGTCCATAGTTGGAGAGCCTCTGATAGTGCATAAGATAACCAGGAACCGTGGAGAATACAGTGACCAGGTGGCCGAACTGCTCAAAACCGTAGGACTGAGCCCTTACATGGCCAGCAGGTTCCCGCATGAATTCAGCGGTGGTCAGAGGCAGCGCATCGGGGTAGCCCGAGCTTTGGCGGTACGGCCCAGCTTCATAGCCTGTGACGAGCCTGTATCCGCCTTGGACGTGTCCATTCAGGCCCAGCTCGTAAACCTCCTGGAAGAGCTTCAATCACAGTTCAACCTGACATACCTCTTCGTGGCCCACGACCTCTCAGTGGTGCGCCACATAAGTGACCGAATAGTGGTGATGTACCTGGGTAAGATCGCCGAGATCGCCGACCGTAACGAGCTTTACGAAAACCCGCTGCATCCCTACACGAAAGCCCTGCTCTCAGCGGTCCCAATTCCAGACCCGGTTGTGGAGGCCCAGAGGGAGCGGATAGTTCTGACAGGAGACGTGCCAAGCCCGCTGCGGCCCCCTCCTGGATGCGTGTTCCATCCCAGGTGCCCCATAGCCATTGACAACTGCAGTGGTACGCACCTGGATGGTCTGACCAATGACCGGGGTGTCCCGGAACTGAGAGAGGTGTCTCCAGACCACTGGGTCTCCTGTCTACGAGTGTAACCCACTCATTTTTCCCATCATCTTCCAAGGATAGTGAATCGAGGGGGAGTAGGTTTACTCCCCCTCGATTCTTCATTTATGTGAAGCCCAGATGAGCAGAGAGCCTCGTTTGAATTCCCCTGTCTTTAAGAGACCCGCTATGCTACGATGAATCTGATATGGACATTGACCGCATTCGTAATTTCTGCATTATCGCCCACATAGACCACGGCAAGTCCACACTGGCAGACCGTATGCTGGAGCTTACCGGAACCGTCAGCGCCAGGGATATGATGGAGCAGGTCATGGACCAGATGGATCTGGAGCGAGAGCGCGGCATTACCATCAAGGGTAAGGCCGTGAAGATGAATTACCACGGTGAAGACGGAGATTACCAACTGAACCTCATCGATACGCCTGGACACGTTGACTTCGGCTATGAGGTGTCCAGGGCGCTGGCCGCCTGCGAGGGTGCAATCCTGGTGGTGGACGCAACTCAGGGTATCCAGGCCCAGACCCTGGCCAATGTCTACCTGGCCATGGAACATGATATGACCATCATCCCTGTGCTGAACAAGATAGACCTCGCGGTAGCCCAGCCACAGCGAGTCTCGCAAGAGGTGCAGATGGCATTCGGTTTCAAGGAGGATGAAATCCTCTTCGTCTCTGCCAAAGACGGCACAGGGGTGAGCCAACTCCTGAAGGCGATTGTCGAAAGGGTGCCTCCGCCGAAGGGCGTTTCCAACCCTCTTAGGGCACTGGTCTTCGATTCAGCCTACGATCCCTACAAAGGCGTTGTGGCGTATGTGCGGCTTTTCGATGGCTCCATTGGGAAGGGGTCGCAGCTGCTGATGATGTCAACGGGGTCCAATGGCGACATCCTGGAGGTCGGCAACTTTCTGCCGAAGCTGACTCCAGTGGAACGGCTCTACGCTGGGGAGGTGGGCTATGTAGCCACCGGGCTCAAGAACGTCAGGGAATGCAGGGTGGGAGATACGATTACTCTCACAGAACAGCCCGCGTCTGAGGCCCTACCCGGCTATGAGCCCCTGAAGTCCATGGTCTTCGCAGGGCTCTACCCCGCGGATGGGGACGATTACCTGTCGCTGCGGACTGCCCTGGAGAAACTGCAACTGAACGACGCGGCTCTCGGCTATGAGCCGGAGACAAGCGCTGCCCTGGGATTTGGATTCAGGTGCGGCTTTTTAGGACTCCTCCACATGGAGATAGTCCAAGAGCGCCTGGAGAGGGAGTACGGCCTGAACCTGCTGATAACCGCGCCCAGCGTCGCCTACCAGGTGCTCATGGACGATGGCACCGAGGTGGTGGTGGACAGCCCGGCCAAGCTCCCGCCAACCCAGCGGATTACCGAGATGAGAGAGCCTCTGCTTGCACTGAGCATTGTAGCGCCAGCCCGCTTCATAGGCACTGTGATGGAGTTGGTTACGGCTCGCCGTGGAGAGTTCCGCCGCATGGAGTACCTGCAAGGAGCGGTATCTCAGGAAGAGCAGGGCAATGCATCCTCGGATGCCAGGGTGCTTATGGAGTACCGAGCGCCTCTGTCCGAGGTGCTTATGGACTTCTACGACCAGCTCAAGTCCCGCACCCAGGGATACGCTTCCATGGACTACTCCTTTCAGGGCTATCAGTCGGCACCCCTGGTGAAGCTGGACCTGCTGGTGAACAACCAGCCGGTGGATGCCCTGTCTCTCATCCTTCACCGGGACAAGGCCCAACAGCAGGGAAAGGCACTGGTGGAAAAGCTGAGGACGTTGATACCGCGTCAGCTCTTCGAGGTGCCCCTACAGGCGGCGGTGGGAAGCAGGATCATCGCCAGAGAGACCATACGGGCGCTGCGCAAGAACGTGCTTGCCAAGTGCTACGGCGGCGACATCACCCGAAAGAGGAAGCTGCTGGAGAAGCAGGCCGAAGGTAAGAAGCGCATGAAAAGAGTGGGAAACGTGGAGATTCCACAGGAGGCGTTCCTGGCCCTGCTCAAGCTGGAGCGGTAGGATTGAATGATGTGGATAGTGGGACATAGGCCGTTCATAGTAACAGTAGGAATGTTGATATTGGCAGTGGCCTGCGGGCCGGCTGCGCCTATGCCAACCCTCACACCCTCTCCCACGGCCACTGCAATCCTCGAAGATGACCCGCCAGACCAGTCCAACGAGCGCATCTCGATCACCAATGATGAGAGTTCTCTGGATGACCGGGTGAGGATGACCAGTGAGGACGTGCCTGTAGAACCTGCCGAACACGACGACACCACAGCCATTTTCCAGGCGTCGCGCCGGCTTCAACTATCCAGCGGGCCTGGTGGACGGTATCTGGGCCTTGCAGGTGCCCCCACCTTCAGGGTACAAGCTGCGCCGGAGGTCACCCTCACTCTTGTTGCAGAGGTATCGCCTCCCATTGCCAACGGGCAGGTGCTTCAAGCAACCTCCGTTGCTATCAAGGGTAATTTCGCCTACGTTAGCTACAACATGCTTGGAGAGCCATTCCTAGGCGCAATCGACGTTTTCGACATCAAGAATCCGAGCAATCCAAAGCTTGTCTCGGAGGCGATCTTCCTGGACTCTGACGTCCATTCTCTAACCTTCGACGGGGGTAAGGTCTACGCGGCGGAGGGAACGGGCGCTCCCGGATTCGAAACCCCGGCGGTGTGGGAAGTCATCAAGACCAAGAATGGCAAACTGGTCCTCGATGAGAATTCGAGAGTCGCGTTGCCCAGCTTCGCCGGCACAAGTGCAGTGGTTTCCGGCAAGTACATATATGTCACCAGCGGGAACACCGGCGGCCTTTCCGTGTTCGACAAGAAGAGCCTGGAGCTTCAGGCATATGTGGACTTGCCAGATGCCCGGTGGGTCGACATCGAGGATGACCGTGTTGTAGTGGTTCAGGGAGGCAGCCCCAACGGTTTTATCTCCTTCCTTGACGAAGATAACCTGAGTATTCTGAATACCTTCCCGTTTGTAGGCGCTGATATACTGGAGTCCAAGTCGTCGGTCCAGATACTGGGCGGGAAGGCGTTCATAGCTTCGGGAAGGGGTGGCGTGCAGGTACTCAGCATCAACACCGGGGACGTGGTCGGAACGGTTTCACGCCCCGTTGTGCCGGATCTCGACGAGTCGGTGGTGGTGACCAACGCCGTGTCGGCCGACGATGATCTTATGTTCATTGCCAATGGCGAGGCAGGTGTCTACCTGGCTCAGGCAGCCGAGAAGTTCGATGACACCGGCAGCGACGAACCACAGGACATAACGCTTCTTGGAAAGCTGCGGTTCGACAACTTGGTGTCGGTCAACCACGTGGAGTACAAGGATGGGGTGCTTTTTGTGGCGGCAGGGCAGGGCGGCTTGAAGATCGTAACGGTAGAGGAGTCCGAGGATTAACCCCTACATCCCCGAAATCATCTCAACCTTGTAGTCTGCCATCACCGCGTCCTCCCGACAACCCTGGATGAGCGGGAACTCCTTCTCTCTGGAGTACACATTCCAGGGCGGCATCGTGTAGAATAGACCTCCGTCCACGCAGTCGTACTTTATGTAAGGAATGCCCTTGCCCTCTCTCTACATAGTGGCCACCCCCATAGGCAACCTTGAGGACATCACCCTCAGGGCAATACGAGTCTTGAGGGAAGCGACACTCATCGCCGCCGAGGACACCCGCACTACACGCAAGCTCCTCGCCCGCTACGACATACATACCCCACTCACCAGCTACCACGACCACAACAGGACACAGAAGATACCCGTGATAATCACGGCGCTGGAAGAAGGGGATGTGGCACTGGTTTCAGACGCCGGAACCCCCGGCATCAGCGACCCGGGGCTTGAACTGGTGCAGGCTGCCGCGGACATGGGAGTATCGGTTGTCTCCATACCGGGGCCTTCCGCAGTGGTAACGGCACTGGCAGCGTCTGGAATACCCGCGGACCACTTCCTCTTCCTGGGGTTCCTCCCGCGCAGGAAGGGAGAGAGACAGGGGCTGCTCCGCTCGGTGTCCGAACTGCCCTATGCCTTGGTACTCTTTGAAGCACCACACCGTCTGCAACGGACGCTGGCCGATCTTCGGGAGGTGATGGGCGATAGGCCGATGGCCGCCGTAAGAGAAGCCACCAAGCTCTACGAGGAGGTATTCCGTGGAACTGTCTCCGAGTGCCAGGAGTATTTTGCCGCGCCCCGAGGGGAGTTTACGCTGGTTATCGGGGGGAGACCTGTTGTAGAAGTCCCTTCGCCGGTGGAGGCCGAAGGCCGGCTTAGAGAGCTTCTTGAACAGGGGATATCCAGTCGAGAGGCCAGGGAGCAGGTGGCCGCGGAAACCGGCCTGCCGCGCAGGGCCATCTACCAGATGTGGCTGGGGATGAAGAAGGAGTCGTAAAACACCCATAGTGTCGTATGCTCCCCCTCCAGCCATCATGCCTTGCCTAGTGCCATTTGCAATTGCCTTCTAACGGCATCATTATGGGTGAGCTTACGAGTAGTATTGGCGTGAGCTCGATCAATATAATCGAAAAACTTCACACTCTGTGGCAAAATTCTACGATCCAACCGTTCGGAAGTATCCTTTCCTAAGCAGACAACAGCCCGAGGCGCGAGGATTGCTAGCTGTCGGCTCAGGTATTCTGAGGTGCACCGATTAACGACTTGCTGCACTAGATTCAGTACGTCCTTGTACTTTCCATCAATGCGTCTCCATGTTGCGCATTTAATGACGTTTAGATATGCGATGTCCTCTGGGAAGCTGAAGCTACATTCACCTGGCCTAAGGTCGTCACGTATCAACTTCCAGGTTGGCATGATTTCGGCCAAGTAGGACATGATCGCATTGAATGCTTCCATGGACCGGTTTGAGGCGAATTGACCAAACAACTCATACATTTGACGGGCTTGGTGAAGCACATTGCCACTACTATCCGCGCCAGGGTTCTTGCCAATTAGCACGAGACGACGGGTTAAGTAATTAGCGCCTAGGAACCCCGGCTGAGGGCCATGTACTCCGTTTAAGCGTGCGTCATACCTGCCTATGTTCGGATCATCGCGGTGACATTTGTCTAGGTGCTTGCACTCCTGAGCCTCAAGGAATATTTCGGCGAACGCTGTGCGCGTGTTGTCTGTTGCCATTTCAACCTTCTCGTTCGGGATTTGCCGTTTCAGCCCATTCCGGCCTAATCCAATGGGATGATGGATGATGAGAGTATATACTTCACCCTAGATGTCAGACAACCATTTATCGATTACCCACAATCTCACCCTGGATGTCCCGCCCCAACCACATCCACCATCGCTATCTCCAGGCTTACCCACTGTGCTACAATACACACAAAATTTGCTCATCATGGCAGAGGACTAATGTCCGAACGCATATTTATTGGCGTGGCCTGGCCCTACGCCAACGGCCCCCTCCACATGGGCCACATCGCCGGGTGCTACCTGGCCGCAGACATCTTCGCCCGATACCATCGCCTGAAGGGAAACCAGGTGCTCATGGTCTCGGGCAGCGATCAGCACGGCACCCCCATCACCCTGCGCGCGGAGCAGGAGGGCGTCCCGCCCAAGGAGGTGGTATCACGATACCATGAGAGCTTCCTACGGTCATGGGAGCGTTTGGGCATCTCCTTCGATCTGTTCACAAGCACGGGGACCGAGAACCATCGCGACATAGCGCACGATATTTTCAAAGTGCTCCAGGACAAGGGATACATCTACACCAATACCACTCCTCTGCCCTACTGCCACACATGCAAACGTTTTCTCCCGGACCGCTATCTGAAGGGCACATGCCCAAACTGCGGCAACCTGGACACACGGGGAGACCAGTGCGACAACTGTGGCAAACCCATGAACCCCGAAGACATGATAAACATGGTGTGCCGTATCTCCGGAGATACCCCTGACATACGGGAATCGGAGCACTTCTTCTTCCGTCTCAGTGCCTTCCAGGAGCCTCTTCTGGCATGGGTCAAGGAGCAAAAGCACTGGAAGCCCAACGCGCTGAACTTCACACGGCGGTATCTGGAAGACGGGCTGAAGGACAGGGCCATAACCAGGGACCTTGACTGGGGCGTCTCAGTTCCTGTGCCCGGATACGACGGGAAGCGAATGTACGTGTGGTTCGAGGCCGTGATAGGGTATCTGTCCGCCTCCAAGGAGTGGGCAAGCATACAGGGACAGCCGGACTCCTGGATGCCCTTCTGGCAGGAGAGTACCAGGAGCTACTACTTCATGGGCAAGGACAACATCGTCTTCCACACCATCATCTGGCCTGCCATGCTCATGGGATATGGCGGGCTCAACCTCCCGTACGACGTGCCTGCAAACGAGTTCGTGACACTGGAGGGAAAACAGCTGTCCACCAGCCGCAACTGGGCCGTGTGGATCCCCGACTACCTCGACCACTACGACCCCGACCCTCTTCGATACCACCTGTCCATGACCATGCCCGAGACCAGCGACTCCGACTTCTCCTGGTGGGACTTCGTGCGCCGCAACAACGACGAACTGGTGGCGACCTACGGCAACCTGGTACACCGCGTCCTCACCTTCACCTACCGCAACTTTGAGGGGCGCATACCTCAGCCGGGAGAGTTAGACCAGACCGCTCAGGACTTTCTAGCCAGGGCAAGCCAGCTATTCCAGGATGTCGGCCACAACCTGGAACTGTGCCACTTCCGCACCGCACTCTCCAGCGCCATGTCCTTGGCCCAGGAGGCCAACCGGTATCTTGATACAAAGGAGCCGTGGAAGACCTTGAAGGAGAACCCAAAAGGCACGGCCACCACTCTATGGGTCGCAATGTCGGTCATCAACTGCCTCAAGACGGCGCTCTATCCATTCCTGCCCTTCAGTTCGGAGAAGTTACATGGTATGCTTGGCTTCACCGACGCCCTTTCGGAGCGGGGATGGGGTTGGGAACCATCGCAGAATGCTCTGCCTCCGGGCCAGAGTATGAACACACCAGAAGCCCTCTTCTCCAAGCTGGACGATGATGTGGCCGCCACAGAAGTTGAACGGCTGGGCAAAGCCGTAAGCTAGGCTAGGGCAGTTTTACATAAATACATAGGAGAACGTTGAACACACTCTCCCTCTATGAACAGATACAGGACGAGCTAGAAGCGGTCGAAGAGAAGCTAAGTGTCATCGGTAGGCAGAGCTCGGTCGCAGAGCCATCGCTTCTCATGGAGCTATTGGGGCACGTCCTGGAAGCGCCTGGGAAGCGCACACGTCCCGCCATCACAATCCTGGCCTCCAAGTTACATCCACACGACCACGACCTTCCGCTGATTATGGCCGCGGCGGTGGAGTTGCTCCACATCGCCACCCTGATACACGACGACACTGTGGACAACTCCGCCGTGCGTCGGGGAAAGGCCACGGTCAGCAACAAGTGGGGCGAGAATGTGGCAATTCTCCTGGGAGACTACGTCTTCGCCACATCCGCAACCCTGGTCTGTGACACCAACAACGTCCGGGTCATCAGGCGCTTCTCCGAGACCATCATGGAGCTTTCCAGCGGCGAGCTTTCGGAGATATCCTCGGCCTTCCAGTGGGACGTTACACGCGAGGCCTACTGGCAGAGAATCTACGACAAGACGGCCTCGCTGTTCTCCACAGCCGCCGAGTCCGGGGCCGTCCTCAGCGGCGCGCCGGAGAGCCTGGTGCAGTCCCTCAAATCGTACGGCTACAACCTGGGGATGGCATTCCAGATTGTGGACGACATCCTGGACTTCCAGGGCACGGAGGAGGAGATAGGCAAGCCGGTCGGCAACGACCTGCTCCAGGGGACGATTACACTACCATCGATACTGCTCATGGAGCGATACCCGGACGACAACCCAATCAAAAGCTTTTTCGAGAACGTGGAGGCTGACGGCAACCTGAAGCGGGCTGTCGAGATGATCCAGAACTCGGACATAATCCCCCAGTCATACGCCGTGGCTGCCGACCTGTGCCACAAGGCCACCGAGGCACTGGAGACCCTGCCTGAATCCTCATACAAACGCTCGCTGGCAGACCTGGCCGCGTATGTCATGGAGCGGCGCTACTAGCCGAAATAGAACCTGGCTGGGATGCTGGCTCAGGCACGTACAGAAAAACGACCTCCGTTGAACACCGCAGCGATCTGAGCATTTTTGTATTTTTGTGAATTCACAAAAATACAAAAATCTATTGCCAAATGACGGGCTGGCCGTTCTCGAACTTGAACTCCAGTTCACCTTCCTGCTCCTCAGTTTCTTCTCTGAGCAGACGCACCTCGATGTAGACCGGCTTCTCCACGTCCCGAAACGTGATACGTGAGAGAAACGCCCGCTCTTCGGTGATGCCGATAAATATTTCACGCGTTCCAATTTCCTCTACATCGTCCATGCTTTCCCAGTTTGCCACCGCCTCCTGCACCAGTTCCATCTCCGCAAACTCAATCTCTTCCATAGTGCTGCCCTTTCCATCTATATCTTGCCATACACACCATCCATCCTCCTGTGCCCCCCTTCCTCAAAGAAGGAAGGAGAGGGGAAAAACCCTGGGGTATTATACACAATGACTCCTTCCCGCTCAGGTTTGCCATCACCATCTAGCTGGTAATAATTCTTGTAGCTTCGAAACCTAACCCACAGCTCACGCGTGCGCTAACTAGGCTCGCCATGTTTGCGAGCGGGTTAGTCACATTGATTGCAACCAGGGTCCCAATCCCCTTAGGTGGACCTAACGGGGCAATATCAAGAACTCTTCCCACGTTCGAGTTGGTGATTGCATTGACGGCGTTTCCAGAATAGCACACCAGACAATTTGGTCTGTTATAGGGAGTGTCGAACCACCCTACCATCCTACTTTCCCTTTCTGGCCTATTGGCAAGTTGGTGTGCGTTACGGAATGTCCACCATCAGCAGGCCCGGGGTATACAGGGGGTCTGGGTAGATTGGCGTGGCAGCGGCCTCCCGCTGGGAGTATCGGTACATCCGGAAAGGACGATACCTGTGCGAACTGCTATGACCCTTGCCTGGGAAACCAAGTTGCTACCAATGAGTGGGTTCGAGCAGAACTCTGGATGGACTTCTACGAGGCCACGAGAACATAACGAAATACTGCTCTCAGGAGTTTGAAAGCACAGATGTCGATTCTCCGTCTGACTTGTGGTCTGCGAGGCTCCGGACGGGACTCTCTTTATGAGTGGATCTAATACTGGGGGGCAGGTCATACGGACTTCGTGGCCGATGCCCTGGCCAACGGTCGCAAGATTCGCGTGTTGACTGTGGTGGACGACTTCACTAGGGAGTGCCTGACCACGGAAGTGGACACCTCTCTTCCTGGATTGCGGGTGGCCGGAGTATTGGACCGGCTGAGTACCCACCACGGTCTCCCTGAGACGATCACCGTGGACAACGGCCCGGAGTTCGCTGGTCGGGTACTTGATAACTGGGCGAACCAGCACTATGAGTGATAGTGTAATAGGCACCCACCGTCAAAGCTACGTGATGGGCGAAAACTCACCCACTGTAGCAAGGGTTCCGGTACGCTGGAGAGAAATCCAGAGGCCGGAGGGAATGGGTGCTCAAAATGAATCAGAGAGAGCAGATACGCAGGGCATACTTCATCGAAGGCAAGAGTATTCGTGGGATTGCCAGAGAGGGGCACCATGATCGTAAGACGGTGCGGAAGGCGATTCATGATGCTGGCCCTTCGAGCTACACCCTCTCCAATGCTAGGCCCAGGCCGGTTTTGGGGGCCTTCGTTGCCATCATAGACCGGTGGCTCTCTGAGGACGAAGCCCAGCCGCGCAAGCAGCATCACACTGCTCGGCGCATCTATCATAGGCTGGTGGCAGAGCATAATTACAGCGGCGGCGAGTCCACCGTTAGGGAGTACGTGCGCAGGCAGCGTCCCAAGGATCGTCCTCTATTCATACCCCTGGCCTACGAGCCTGGCCAAGATGCGCAGTTCGACTTCGGCGAGGCGGTGGTGATGATGAAGGGGCATCCACTCAAGGTCCAGCTTCTGGTGGGCCGCCTGTGCTCCTCTAAGATCCCTTTTCTTATGGCCTTCCCCAACCAGCAACAAGAGGCCCTCTTCGAAGGACATCAGGAGGCATTCCGCTTCTTCGGAGGAGTGCCCCATGCCATCTGGTACGACCGAATGTCCCAGGCGGTCAAGCGAGGCTTTCCAGGACACAAGCCCCAGGAGCAGGATGCGTTCATTGCCTTCAGGAGCCACCATCTCTTCCAGAGCCGATTCTGCAACCCACGCGAAGCCCACGAGAAGGGGTCAGTGGAGAACCTGGTGGGGTACGGCCGCCGCAACTTCTTGGTACCTGTGCCTGAGGTTGACTCCTTCCAGGAGCTGAACGCTCTTCTGAGACAGAGGTGCCTGGCTGAGGCGAAGAGGCGGCTGCGGGGAGAGGCTCTCACCATCGGAGATCTCTGGGAGAAGGAACTGCCACATCTTCTCCCTCTGCCAGAGCATCCCTTCCCCTGCTGCCGCACGATCCCTGTGCATACGAACGGCTTCAGCATGGTTACCTTCCAGACCAACCGATACAGCGTGCCGGTGGAGCATGCCCACGGCTCCCTTCTACTCAGGGCCTTCGTGGAGCGAGTGGAGATCACAGATGGAACAGAAGTGGTGGCTATCCACCCACGCTGCTATGAGCGCGAGCAGGACGTGCTGGACGTGTTCCACTATTTGCGCCTGCTCAAGGAGCGCCCGGGGGCCTTCGACCACGCCAAGCCACTGAAGACCTGGGTCCATCCACCCATCCTGGACCACTACATGGACGAGCTCAGAGAGCGGCTACCTCAAAGGGTAGCTACCCTGGAGTTCCTTCGTGTGCTGGAGCTTTGCCGCACCCACTCCCTGGAGAAGGTAGCTAGGGCAGTAGAGCAGGCTATGACCAAGGGGAGCCTCGGAGCGGACACGGTGCTCTACCTCCTGCGCTCAGAGCATAGCTCTGTCCAGCACCCAGTCTCCACAATGCTAACATCGGCACCATCGTGTCCTGTCGTCCAGGAGCGGGACTTATCCCAATACGATCTTCTTCTCACGAGGTAACTAATGGCCCAGGACATGCTCATCCAACACCTCCTCAAACGTCTCAGGCTCCCCACCATGGGCCATCAGTACAGGAAGCTGGCCCAGGAAGCAGCTGCAGAGAACAAGCCCTATGAGGACTTCCTCTTACGCCTCCTGGAGATGGAGGTCACTCACAGAGAGGAGAACACCCAGAAGCGGCTCATAGACCAGGCCCGCTTCCCTTACCTTCGGACTCTGGATCAGTTCGACTTCTCTGCCATGCCCTCTGTGAACAAGGCGAAGGTCCTGGAATTGGCCAAGGGAGAGTACCTGGCCAAGAGGGAGAACGTCGCCATGATGGGGAACATGGGCACGGGAAAGACCCACGTGGCCATTAGCCTGGGGCTAATGGCTTGCCGGCAGGGGAAGAAGGTGCGCTTCGTCACCGCCACCGGCCTCATCAATGACCTTGTGGAGGCCCAGGAACAGCACACTCTGGGCAGGCGCCTCGCCCAACTCCAGAAGCTGGATCTGCTCATCCTGGACGAGGTGGGTTTCGTCCCTTTTACTACAGACGGGGCACGGCTCCTCTTCCAGGTCTGCTCTGACCGTTACATCAAGGGAAGCCTGATAGTCACTACCAACCTGGAGTTCTCAAGGTGGGCGGAGGTCTTCGGCGACGAACGCCTCACTGGTGCTCTCCTGGACCGGTTTACCCACCACTGTCATATCCTGGAGTTCAACGGTGACAGCTATCGCTTCAGGGAGAGCCTGCGTCGCCAGGAGAGTGGAGGTTGAGAATCAGGTTGACCTCGGCCATATCAAAGGCTTCCGGGTCAAACTGTCCTCCGATCCATTCGAGCATGACCTCATGCTCCTCGTGGTCTGAGTCAGCAATGGCTTCCAGGAAGTCTTCGTAGCCTGGTGGTCCCCCACAATCCTCTGGCGGGCATGCCCTAGCGCCGTCGGTACACCGAGGCCTGTCCTCTACACTCCCTGATTGAGACTCTTCCACAATGATGTTGTGGACCCAACCGTCGCCGAGGTCGTACTCGTATGTGAAGGCAGACATCTTGGCAGCAATCTCTTCCAATGTCGTCGTTGTGGCATCTGCCACTGGCATGTCCCATTCCGTGCTCAACTCACCGTAGAGCTTCTCACCAATCTCGAAGAGGTAGAGGTGCACATCCATCCATCCCATCACAACTTGCAGTACTTCGTGCAGATGGTGGAGGGTAATATCGCCTGGCACTTCCAGTGTCCGCCATATCGGTGGAGCAATCCCTCTCAGATCGACCCGAAGCTGGTAATGCAAGCCAACCTCCTGTTCGCCGAGTCTCCTCGACTTCGTCGGCTGGGTCTCATTGTACGTCGTCCAAGGTCATGCAGAAACCCCTCGACTACTGGCACATCGCTGGGTGGCATTTCGACCATCACAGTGGGTGACTTTTGGGTTGACATTCACAATCCGCATCAGCCGCCGAACCCGCTTCCGATTGATGTAGTACCCTTGCTTCCTCAACCACACGGAGAGCCGACGTGACCCGTAAAAAGGCGTGGCAAGGTATTGA
>JAQBZZ010000049.1 GCA_027622595.1 Chloroflexota bacterium | reverse complement strand
CTTCAGGCAGCGATTCCACTTATCCCCACTGTCCAGTTTCCCTGAGCCACCTCTAACCTCTATGACGAGGCCTTGTCTCAGGCGGAAAAGGTGCGCCTCTCCAGGGCCAAGCAAACCCAGGGTCTGGATGAAGAGATCGCCCTTCTCAGGGTACGCCTTGGCAGTCTGGCCGGAGAGCAGCCGGAGAACCTGGAATTGCTCATAAAGGGGATAGGGATGCTGGTCAGGGCTGTTTCCGCCAGGTACAAGCTATCCCACAAAGCCAAGGAGGACTTGTACCAGAGCCTACTGGGAGTGCTGAAAGGTGTGGGAAACGTCCTCCTGCCAGAGGGGTTCAGTGGGGAGTGACGAGCTTAAGAATGCCTTACGCAAGCATCGGAAGCCCTCTCTTGCTGGCGTTGACCTGTCGCCAGCATCCACATTCGATGCGCTGCTGGAGCAGCGGATAGGCCACCTGGAGCGCATGGTGGACGAGCTGAAAGCGCGGGTGAACGGGCTGGTCTTTTTGGTAGCGGGAGCCGTGATTATACAGATTGTGCTGGGACTATTCAGATAGAGGTTGAAGGCATGGACAAGGCAATTGAGTTGAGGCCGTATCAGGTGGAAATAGGCAGGGCTGTCCTTGACAGCGTGCTTCATAACAGGGGACTGACCTTCACGGTGGAGATAGCACGCCAGGGAGGAAAGAACGAGCTTTCAGCTCAGATGGAGGTGCTTCTTCTCACGCTGTTTGCCGTCAAGGGCGGGAACATGATAAAGGCCGCTCCCACCTTCGATCCTCATGTGCGTATAAGCGTGGCCCGTCTGAAGGAGCGCCTGAAGGAGGCCAACCTGGGAGGACTGTGGAGTCCCGAGGCCGGCAATGTCCTGCGCCTCGGCAGGGTACGGCAGATGTTCCTCAGTGCGGAACCATCCAGCAATGTGGTGGTGGCCACAGCCCATATTCTTCTGGAGATGGACGAGGCCCAGGACGTGGACAGGGACAAGTATTACAAGGAGTTCAGGCCGATGGGGGCCTCGACCAACGTTACCACCGTTCTCTACGGCACTCCCTGGAAGGGGGACACCCTGCTGGAGGAGGTGAAGCAGGCCAACCTGGAGATGGAGCGCACAGACGGTGTCAAACGCCACTTCCACCAGAACTGGGAGGAGGTGGCCAAGTACAACCCTCTGTACAGAGCGTACGTGGAAGGCGAAAGGCAGCGATTGGGAGAGAGCCATCCTCTGTTCCGCACCCAGTATCTCCTGGAACCCCTCAGCGGTGGCGGCGGCTTCTTCTCATCTCAGCAGCGTGCCCAGATGCAGGGGCATCACAGCCGCGGCCGCTCTTTGGAGCAAGGAAAAATATATGTGGCGGGTGTGGACATTGCTGGAGAGGCCGAAGAGGGAGAAGACGAAGCCCTTCGTGCCGCCAGGCCCAGACGGGACTCCACGGTGGTCACCATAGGCGAACTGGATTTCACCCAGTGCGACGAGTTCATGCCAGAGCCGACCATAAGGATCGTGGAGCACTACTGGTGGACTGGGCAGAGCCACGCTTCTCTCTTTCCAAGGCTGGTGGACGTTCTGCGGAACCTGTGGCGCTGCCGACGGGTGGTGGTTGACGCCACGGGCCTTGGTCAGGGGGTTGCCAGTTTCCTGGAAAGGACACTGGGCAAGGGAGTGGTAACCCCTTTCGCCTTCACAGCCCAGAGCAAATCGCTGCTCGCCTTCGACCTTCTGGCCGCAGTGAACTCCGGCCGTGTGAAGGCGTATGCAGCGGACGGCTCGCCTGAATTCCAGGAGTTCTGCGCCCAGAGAGACCAGGCTATGAGTCACCTCAGAGCTAATCAGACAATGAACTTCTACGTTGATCCCCGCCAGGGACACGACGATTTCCTAATGAGCCTTGCCCTCCTGGTCAAAGCAGCGGAGTACCACCCTCGCAACGCCAGGGGAAGAGTAGCAGTGTGAACTGATAAAACGAATGAATGGAAAGGAGTGATTTGGATGAGTCCACGAAAGAACGTGCCTATCATCGATGCCTTGCCGGAGCACTATCCCTACAGGGATGACGGCTGCGATGTGTCGCCTTCCTGCCTGTGCTGTCCTCTCCCGTGGTGCAAGTACGATGACCCTGTGACGTATCACCGCGAGCTGAGAGAGAGCCGGGATAGTGAGGTAATTCAGGTGAAGCGCGATCAGGGCAAATCGGTGCCCGAACTGGCACAGCACTTCGGGTTGAGCCAGCGGACCATCCACCGCATCGTGGAACACGCGAAGCATGTCCCTTCCACAGGCCCAGAGCATCGAACCGAGGAGGCCACCCCACCAGGTTGCCACGCTCTGTGACTCGCTCGCAACGACGAAAGAGCAAAATACCTCTAGGAGAAAAATATGAACAACATACCCCTACCCCAGAAAATCGCCCGCACGGCTGCCGAACGGCTGAGGGCCTACCGGGAAAACCTGGACTTCTACGGCGGAGCGCAATGGGTCGGCACCCCTCACCGCCGAGAGCGACGCCTCACCTTCAATTACGCCCGCACGTTCATCGATAAGGTCACCTCATACCTGATGACGGAGATGCTCTTCATCATGGAGTCTGTTGACTCTTCGGAAGAGGCCAGGGACAGAGCAAAGAGGGCTGAGGAGGCACTCCGCCAGGTGTACGAAGCCAACCACCTTGACCAGCTGGACTTCGATACGGAGCTGGACGCCGCCATCCTGGGAGACGGTTGCTACAAAGTGACCTAGGACTCCCAGGAGCGTTGAGTGAGAATCAACTCCCCTGATGTCCAGGGCCTGTTTGCCTGGTGGGTGGCGGACGACATGGGCCGTATATGGCAGGTCGCCAGCCGCTACTCCCTCTCCCCGGACGAGGCCCAGATGCTCTATGGCATCAAGCCGTCGCAGCTTGGGAGCAACGGTCGTCAGGCCACCGTCGTGGAGGCGTGGACACGCAGGGAGTTCCGGTTGTGGGTGGACGATACACTGATCCAGGAGAGGGCCAATCCATACGGATTCATCCCCTTTGTCATATTCCCCAACCTGAGGGAGCCAAAGAAGTTCTGGGGACTCTCGGACATTCCGCCCCTGGTCGAGCCATCCAGGGAACTGAACAGGGCCATCTCTCAGCTATCGATGATCCTGGAGCTTTCTGGAAATCCGATAGCCGTTCTGGAGGGCGTTGAGCAGGCCGAGGATATCTCAGTGCAGCCTGGCGCGGTATGGGAGCTGCCTGAGCGTGCCAAGGCGTATCTGCTTGACCTGCTCCAGGGCGGGGGCATAAAGCTCCACGTGGACTTCATAGACCTGATATACCGCTCGCTCCACGACCTGTCGGAGGCCCCCAGAATCAGCTTTGGCGACAACCCTCGCAGCCTCTCCGGCGTGGCTCTGGAGATGGAACTGAGCCCCCTACTTCAGAGGGTGCGGCGCAAGCGTCTCATACGCGCCGCGGCGTACAAGGAACGCAACGAGATGGTGCTCCGCATCTTGGAAAAGCGCACAGGGGTCAAGTACCTGCCCGTGAAGCAGCGCATCGTGTGGGGACCGCTGCTGCCGCAGGACCGCAGCCGGCTGGTGCGGGAGCAGCAGACGTTGGTGGAGGCGGGAATCCAGAGCCGTCACCGCGCCATGGAGAACCTGGGGATTGATGACCCAGACGCGGAGTTGGAGAAGATACGGGGGGAGGCAAACCAGACCTCACGCATAAGAAGCTGATGGCACACCATTCGATGCCATACTCTTCTTGCCCACGATTACCTGAATACCTATTCTGCATAGTAGTCAAACCTACCCTAAGGAGCAATCATGGCTGAAGATATTACCAAGGCTTTAGAAACGGAACCGGTGGAGACATCGCCGGTAGAGATGTCGCCCGCAATTATGTTGGAAGAAAACACCCCGGAGGGCGACGAACCTACGGAGCTATCCCCTGAAGACAGAATATTTGAGTTGGAGGCCGCCCTGACGGAACGGGACGCTCGTATACAGGGACTGGTGGACACACAAACGCAACACGCGCAACACGTTGTCGCGCTGGAGGAGTCACTGGCCCAGAGGGATACACGGATCGGGGAGATGGAAGCCGACCTGAATCAAGGAGAGAGTACCCTGAAGGAACGCCAGGAGCGGGTTGAGGAAGTAGAATCACAACTAACCCGGGCGGTGGCCCTCTACCGCACCTCTCTGCTGGCGGCGGAACCGGAGATACTTGAGGAGATGGTACAGGGCACCACCGTGGAGGAGATAGATGCGTCCCTTGCCAGGGCACGACAAATGGTGGAGCAGGTGCGTACCCAGATGGAATCTCAGGCTTCCCAGGAGCGCATCCCCTTTGGCGCTCCGGTGCGCTCTGCCCCGGACATATCTGGCCTATCGCCCCAGGAGAAGATTCTGCTGGGGCTGAGCCGTAAATAGAAGCGCTGTCCTAGAACCCAAGAATCTCTAGGAGCTTGGGAGACCTTCTACGAGATGGAGGAACTCATCCTGGGTGAAAGCCTTGAGGGTGGTTGTACGGACATTCCCTGTACTCCCAATGCCCAGGGCTGCGACGGCCATTGCCTCGTCGTCAGGAGCCTCACAAATGCTCACCACGTCATACTGGCCCAGGGTGAAGAAGCGCTGAACCTTGACGCCCCCCGCTGCAAGTCCCTGATCTGCCGCGGCGATTCGCTGAGGGTGGTCCCGAATAGTGCGCATACCTTCGTCCGTGAAATTGCCCAGTGTGATGTAATGTGGCATCTCATTCCTCCTGATACAAAATATTGACCATTCTGCATACCCAGCCCGCAGGTTCTACCCCTGGATTGAGTCAGGCTTATGCAGCAAAAGGATTATAACACTCCGCGGCAGGCCAACCAAAGCCAGGGTTAGGATTCAACGCTCTAACGCTCGTCAGACATCCTTGACTTCGCCGTCGGTTTTCGAACGAACAGAATACGCAGCGCCACCCATGATTTGTAGCAAACCTGGGAAATACGGAGTATAGTGGTGTGCAGTGAACCTAGGAGGAGCAAATGGAGGAGCAGAAACCCGATATCAGTTTTATAAAGCGCCAACGGATGTCAGCAATGTGGAACGGAGTGATCATTGGCATAGGAGTAGGCACGTTTATGTCAGCTGGTCCCGGCGCATTGTTTCTAGCCCTAATCCCCCTGGGCCTAGGCATAGGAGTTGAGTGGATGCAGCGCAAGCGTTTGAGCAGGGAAAAACAGTAGAGTCCAGGCATACTGTACAAAGACTTGGCCTGAAGCCCCGTTAGAACACGAATGAATTACTCTTTAATCCCATTGCCTTGTGAAGGCGTGGGGAAACTGCTAAGATTCTCAGCGTCATATTGAGGCCTATATTTGGCCCAGGCGTGAAAATACCGTAGCTAGAGGTGGACAACAGTGCCGAAGATAAACGTAGCAATCATAGGGGTGGGGAACTGCGCCTCCTCCCTCGTGCAGGGAGTGTACAAGTACTGGGAGGCCGATGAGGACGCCTTTATCCCCGGATTGATGCACCCCACATTGGGAGGCTACCATATATCGGACATCAACTTCGTTGCTGCCTTCGATATCGACAAGAACAAGGTGGGCAAGGACCTGTCCCAGGCTATCTTTACGAAACCCAACAACACCATGAAATTCGCCGAAGTGCCTTTCATGGATGTACCGGTGGAGAGAGGTATGACCCACGACAGTCTGGGAAAGTACCTGTCCGAAATAATTGTCAAAGACGCAAGCTCCACCGCGGATATCGTCGGTATACTCAAGGAGAGGGAAGTCGATGTTGTAATCAACTACCTCCCCGTGGGCAGCGAGGATGCCACCAAGTGGTACGTTGAGCAGGTGCTGGCAGCCGGTTGCGCCCTCGTTAACTGCATCCCTGTGTTCATTGGCAGGGAGGACTACTGGCAGAAGCGGTTTGAAGAGAAGAACTTACCCATTATCGGCGACGACATCAAGTCTCAGTTCGGAGCCACCATTGTTCACAGGGTTCTGACCCGCCTCATGAGGGAGAGAGGGATCAAGCTGGAGAGGACATACCAGCTCAACTTTGGAGGCAACACCGACTTCTACAACATGCTGGAGCGGGAGCGCCTTGAGTCCAAGAAGATATCCAAGACCAATGCCGTAACCTCTCAGTTGGATTACGAGTTGGACCCCAGCAATATCCACATCGGCCCCAGCGACTACGTGCCCTGGCTGGAAGACCGTAAGTGGTGTCACATCCGGATGGAGGGACGCACCTTCGGCGACGTTCCCATAAACCTGGAGCTTAAACTGGAGGTCTGGGATAGCCCGAACTCCGCAGGTGTTGTAGTAGACGCCATACGGTGTTGCAAGCTTGCCCTTGACCGGGGCATCGGCGGTACATTGAAGGGGCCGGCGGCCTACTTCATGAAATCTCCTCCAGTGCAGTACTCCGATGACGAGGCACGGCAAATGGTGGAGAGATTTATAGACGGGAGCTAGATACTTCTACTCCCTCAACACGGGGGATCGTTGAATGAAGATTGGCCTGGTTTCCCCCTACGATTACGCCTACCCAGGCGGGGTAATGGCCCACATTTTCCACCTGAGCCAGCACCTCATCAAGGCGGGACATGAGATCAAGGTCATTGCCCCTCTTTCCAGCCCGCCGGCTATTTTGGACAAGGGCTTCATACGCCTTGGCAGGTCCGTCCCGGTGCCCACCGGCGGCTCCACAGCCCGCATCTCCCTGTCCGTATGGCTGGAACCACGTATCAAGCAACTCCTGAAAGAGGAGAGCTTCGATGTCATACACCTCCACGAGCCTCTCGCTCCCATCATACCCCTGTTCATCCTGCAACTCTCCCAGGCGGTAAACGTGGGCACTTTCCACGCCTTTCATGGAAGCGGACGCACGTACTGGCTCACCAAGTACATCCTGAGGCGGTGGCACAACAAGCTGGACGGCCGAATCGCTGTATCCAAGCCCGCATTGAGTTTCGTCAGCCGACACTTCCCCGGTGATTACAGGGTCATCCCAAACGGAATAGAGTTCAGCCGTTTCTCAACGCCAGCGCGTCCCCTCCAAGAGTTTCAGGACGATAAGCTGAATATCCTGTTTGTGGGGCGTCTTGAGAAGCGTAAGGGACTGAAGTATCTCCTTGGGGCGTACAGCAAGCTCAAGTGGAACCATCCCAACACACGACTCATAGTGGTTGGCCCCGGCAACCCTGAGCCGGAGGCCTACCGCTTCATCGCCGAGCGGAACATCGAGGACGTTGTGTTTGTGGGTGGAGTATCGTACGAAGACCTCCCACGCTACTATCAGGCTGCGGATATCTTCTGCTCGCCTGCCACTGGAAAAGAGAGCTTCGGTATCGTCCTGCTGGAGGCTATGGCTGCGGGCAAGCCCATTGTTGCCACAAGCATAGAGGGTTACTCATCCGTGATGACCCACGGCCAGCAGGGCCTGCTTGTCCCTCCCAATGACGAAGAAGCCCTGGAGACGTCTCTGGAGACTCTATTGGAGGACGCCGCTCTTAGAGAAGAGTTGGGCAACAATGGCCGCCAGACGGCACCTCAATACGACTGGGAGGTGGTGACATCCCAGATAATCGACTACTACACCTTCTTGCTGAACAGTCGTAGCGTCACTCCTCCTCCCTTAAGTGCTATGGAGCAGAAGGAAGAAAGTACTCGGCCTTGATTATTATGCCTTCCTGGCAAGAGTACAGAACACAGGTCCGCAACGTCTCAGCCCGTTACGTTGAGAGGCCCGCAGCGCGCATTCTGGAAAAGGTGGGGGTCTCTCCCAACCAACTGACGATGATCGGGCTTCTTCTCAGCGGAGTTACCGCTTATCTTCTCGGCATCGGGCAGTTTGTCGGAGGAGGGGTTCTTCTAATCCTGGCAAGCGCCCTTGATATGGCTGATGGGTCACTGGCACGGCTTCAGGGCAGAGCAACCCCCATTGGCGCTTTGCTGGACTCCACAGCGGACCGCATCTCCGAGGCGGTGATCTTCCTGGGGCTGCTGTGGTTCTATCTCAGCCCCCGCTCTGTTACCGAGGTGCTGCTGATATTCCTGGCCCTCACCAGTTCCTTCATGGTGAGCTATCTGCGGGCCAGGGGGGAAGGCCTTGGAGTGGACTGTAAGGTGGGCGTGATGACAAGGCCCGAGAGGGTGTTGGTGCTGGCCGCTGGCCTTCTGATAGGCCAGGTAACCATAGCTCTGGCTGTCATCGCCGCATTCTCCTTCCTCACGTCCCTTCATCGATACTGGCACATCCAGAACGAGCTTTCCAAGAGGTAGTAGAGACACTACTAATACGTTGCCTTAGGGCTTAACATCAGTAGGAGTCTCAATCTCCACAGGCTCTTTGAAGTCGGAGAACTTGTAGATTACGGTTGTAGTGAACCTGGCTCCCTCGGGGATTTCGACGTTAGGAAATCCAAACTCGACGTATCCGACCGCTTTCCGATCCTGTACACTCGTGATCTGGCTCAATAGATAGTCGCTCTTTCCTATCCATATCTCGGTCGTCTCAATAATCTCGCTCTCGCGTAAGAAATCGATCTGCTCTCTTAATATCTCTTTTTGAGGTAGGATGGAAAAAATGGACACCAAAATCGGAGTAGGATAATACGACGGAGGTGTCAGCATGAAA
>JAQBZZ010000048.1 GCA_027622595.1 Chloroflexota bacterium | reverse complement strand
ACGTTCGTTGGACCCCAGAGAGGTGCTGAGCAGTTGGGGATGGAAGGCGGCGCTGGCAGTGGTGGTTCTGGCAGAAGGAAACGTCCTCTTTAGCCGTGTCCCGCGTTGTTGCCGTCAAAAAATACTGGCGAAGGCAGAGGCTCTTGCCGAAGTGGTACGTGGAGGGTGAAAATATGCGTTGGTGCAGGTTCCGTGTAGGTGAGAAGGTTTCCTACGGTCTGGTAGAGGGCGACGAGGTGGCCCAGGTCATGGGTACCCCATTCGGTAGGCATCGTCGCACTGGCACGAGGCTACCTCTCAGCGAAGTGAAGCTACTGGTGCCCTGCGTGCCGCCCACCTTCTATGCCGCTGGGGTCAACTATATGGATCACGTCACAGGGACGGCGGCGCTTCTAGGGCGGTCAGCGGAGCCGCCGGCGAAGCCGGATATAGGCTACCGGGCCAACAACGCTCTCACCGGTCACGGAGACCCCATTGTCATACCCGGGGACGCCACACAGGATGTCCAATACGAGGGCGAGTTAGTGGTGGTCATTAGCAAGCAGGCAAAGGACCTTCGCGAAGACCAGGTGTGGGACTACATCCTGGGGTACACCATCGGAAACGACGTCAGCGAGAGGACGTGGCAGCACGGCGACCGTACGCTCTGGCGGGCCAAGAACGCCGACACGTTCAAGCCCATGGGGCCATGGATAGACACCGAGGCTGACCCGGCCGAGATGCGCACCACCGTGCGGCTCAACCACCGAGTGGTGGCAGACTTCGCTACCAACAACATGATCTACGGAATTGCGACCTACCTAAGCGTAATGACCAAATACATCACGCTCTACCCAGGAGACGTCGTGTGGATGGGCACCGACGGCATTCCACAAAACATGAAACCCGGCGACGTGGTTGAGGTGGAGATCAGCGGCATCGGCACGCTGCAGAACCCTGTGCTGGCCGAAGGTACGTGAAGATTCAGCCGTCATTTGAGAGGGTGATGAGGCACAGGGAGATACTGAGGGCGTAGCGGAACATGTTCGTTGTTAAACTGGGGCTGAAACCAAACGCATAAAGGAGAACTGAAACATGACCCAGCAACTATCGATTAGCAGACACAAGATAGCCGTCCTCATAATGGATTACCAGAACCGGCAAGTTGGTTCCTTGGCAGAAGATGTTCGGGAGGAATTATTGCGAAAGGCGAACGAAGTTCTCGCAGAGGCTCGTAGCACTGGTATCCCTGTCATTTACGTGGAGGGCGTCCGAGGGGAGAGAACACCGGAAAGAGAGATTCATAGTAGCGTTACCCCTAAAGCCGGGGAGGTAGTGGTAACCAAGAGCCGCACCGGCCCATTTTCAACAACGGAAATTGACGAAGTGTTGAAAAAGCAAGGTATTGAGACCCTGGCATTGATGGGGATTTCCACAAGTGGCTGCGTGCTCACAACTGTGCGGTGGGCTTCCGACATAGATTACAAATTGGTAGTACTCTCTGATTGCTGTGCGGACCAGGATGATGAGGTTCAACGCGTGCTTATGGAAAAGCTATTTCCGCGGCAAGCAACAGTAGCTAGTTCGGAGGAGTTCATTTTGGCTTTGGGCAAGGCCTGAACTACCTGGCTTTGCAATCGGCGAGTTTAGCGATATGAAAATGCAGCCGTCTCTAGGGAGGGCGCTGGGGCATTGAGACACACCAAAGGAGGCATCTCTATGAACACTACGGAAGATCGGTGCAATTGTGATGACTGAGAAGCCAGAAGATGAGCACCCTGATAAGCCTTGGTTAGCGTACAGCCGCGCGATGGTGGTAGTGGCCCATCCAGATGACGCCGAATTCGGATTCGGCGGCACGCTTGCCAAGATGGTCAAGGAGGGAATGGAGCTCGCTTATGTCCTGTGCACCAATGGCGACAAAGGAACCACTGACCCTGATATAACACAGGAGCAACTGGCCGCCGTCCGACAAAGAGAGCAGCGCAATGCATCTGCAATCATAGGCACTACCGATGTGACATTCCTCGGCTACGGAGATGGCGAGTTAGAGTCGACCAGAGAGGTGATCGGCAAAATTGTCCATGAAATAAGAAGATTTAGGCCAGAGATAATCTTCTGCCAGGACCCTTTTAATCGCACACGGCATAATCATCGCGACCACCGAATGGCAGGGCAGTCAACATTCGACGCAGTCTTCCCTTTTGCAAGGGACCGACTACACTTCCCTGAGCACATTGCCGAGGGGCTGGAAACGCACAAGGTAGCTGAGATCTACACCAGCATGGGAGATGACCCGGATGTGGTCATAGACACTTCAGATGTGATAGATATAAGTGTTAAGGCTAGCCAGGCTCATCGCAGCCAGATCGCCGACCCGCAAGCGATGGAAGAGCGCATTCGAGGACGAACTTCGGAGCTAGCCGAGAAGAATGGATTCAAATATGCTGAGGGCTTTCGTCGTCACACCTTCAACCCCGGAAGGCCGCTACATCGAGTGCCCTTAGACTGAGATGTAGTAGGTTCAGCCTAGCCTAATGTCGCCCAGAGATTGCCGTCATCCGCCTGCAATTGGCCGAACTGATTTTGGAGGAACTATGGAGTACGTACTAGAGGACTGGCTATGCCGGTTCGTGGCCTATCATGAATCCAGCACGGTCCCCGGAGATACAGACAAAAATCCTCTTGATGAGATAATCGATAATCTGGCAGAAGGTCACAGACGGGCCAGAGAGATTGTCCAGGTAGCCGAAAGTAAGTATGGATCACAATTGATGTGGATAGAACTGGAGACCCTGGACAGGGCTGGGCAGTGGAATGCTTTGGCCCGTTTCTACCCGGAACGTCATGAATAGGGCCGATTTGTCTCTTGTATCCGGCTAATTAAGGATGATACCGACAAAGAGATAGGCCTTCGCAATTGAAGGAACGGCACTACGCCCTCCGCCCTTGGCAATGAGTCACAATTCCACGCCAGACAAATCTGGGATAGCCCACCGCGCTTATAACTCATTCGGCTGTTGGGGAATGTAATTCTCTGATATTGTCCGGGGTAAACTTATTTAGCTTGCACAGCAACGCGGTATTGCGAATGGATGGTGGCACAAGGAGCTTTGCTTCGTCATCGTTATCGGCTTCCACTATAATCCATGCTGTGTGCACTCCGTCATCGCAACCCCATTCCGCATTCGTAAGATAGTGTGCTCCTGCACGCAGGAACTCTTCGATCATGCGTCCTCAGGCGCGTTCCGTCGCGTCATGAGACGCTTGTATCATATATCTTTGCATGATTACACACTCCTATTCAGTATCCACCGAGAGCAAGGAAGGCCGAATCTCTCGTCCACATAATACTCCAAGTGCCATGCTCTTCATACACTTGCAGCGCCGAGAGCTGAAGTAGAAGCCGCATTTGCAAGCTAGGCTTATATATAGTAATGCTGGACTCGCAAAGACCTTGCCCTGTAGTGTGACATCTGACTCATTGGATGTACTTGATAACTATACCGTCAAGAATAGAGGCTATATCCTCAAACCTGTCAGTAGCGCCCTCTAACTGGTCGTAAACATCTTTCCACTTGATTATGTCCATTGCATCGTAGTCTTCGAACAACTCAGCCATAGCTCTGCTGGTAATGAGGTCTGCTTCCTGTTCCAGCAGGTTGAGCTCGTCTTTGACAGGTATAATCTCTTCTAGCTTGGCGCCTCGATATTGTAGGAAGCCCATGCACGGCTCAAGGGCTCTGCTGCACCGCAGGATTATGCGGGCTAGCTCTATCGCATAAGATGTGGGTTGCTCAATGCGGTACTCCAACATGTGTAAGGCCGCCTCCTCGATGCTATCCACAACATCATCCATGCGTTGTCCCAGGAGAGCGATGTCCTCTTTATCGATAGGCGTAACAAACGTGTTATGCAGGTGATTCATGATAGTGCGAATTATTTCGTCTCCGACATGTTCCAGGTCCCTTATCGCTGCCACCTTGTCAGGCACGTTCTGATAGTTCTCCATCAGGTCGACTAGGGCGGAAGCAGTGGCGGAAATGTTTCTCCCACTTTGCCGTAACAGGCTGAAATAAATGTCTTCCCTGTGCGAGAACGGCAACTTCATCGTGGCCTCCTGACTACTTTCTAGGGTAGGTGCGGAGCGGTGAGCTTCACAAGTAGAAGTGTAGTGCATGGGTCTTAATTCAACAACTAAGAATTCAGCGATGTGCCCGACACATTCCGCATTCAGACTTGCCGTTGGATACTCTGTGTGACCCTACTTATACCCCTGAGGGTAAAATCGCCCTAGTGCCGCCCACTCACCGTCTTCACCTATTTGTTGAAGCTCTACGCATGCCAATCGTGCGCCGTGTTTGACCATGGCGGCCTGCATCATTTCTGGAACACGTCGTCGGCCATCTTCCTCGGTGTCGACGACGTTGAGGATGCTTTCGACCTCAGCATTAGGTTCAGCAGTCACGGTGTATTTGGCCACGAATCTGCACGGCCAGCTTTCTAACTGCAAGTTACTTCCCCTATGGTTCTAAGCATATTCAAGCCAGTCCTGATCCAGGGAATAGGTGGTGCCATCGATGTTTACGAGATAAAAGGTGGCATCGTTATCGCTAATAGTGCCAACGTAGGCCTCTATTGTGCCTAACTCACCGATTAACTGAGGACCCAGGTATTCGGTTTCGCCATCGACAACCCACACCATGTCACCCCGTTGGAATTCAGGCTCACTCATGAGTTGGTGTGGTTATGCACTTGGTCAATTGCCAGCTCCTGATGGGTAGTTCATGTTCCCTGAGAGTCATTCAAAGCTAGGAAAGCATCGACAAATGCGAGGTGCTTCATTTGCACTCGCTGAGACGCCTCATCTATTGCCTTGGCTTCATCGTCATCAAGCACCCTCATAGGGAGACCTTCCCGACTCCGACTGAAGTACTCTTCAAGAACGTCTTGCTCGTCATCGACCGCTTCCAGATATGCCGCCTGCGTTTTCTTCACCAGGTCTTCTAGATCAGGCATTTACGGCCTCCGGGTCTCACCTAAGTGTCGTCTGCCAATTATATGCCAAGAGCACTTGGGCCGCATAGCATTGTTGCTACTCGGTCCAGGCGTCCAGGCCGTTTACTTCGTTCTGTTGCATTCCTAAACTGGTCTCATATCTCCTGAACTCCAGAAAGAGTTGATGGTGGGTTTCACACCAACTCGGGTTCTTATCAGAATCCCTGCAATCAGCGGTGGAGAATCTTGGAGGAGTGATCGCAGCAGCGGACGTATCAGCATTGGTGAGGTGTGAGGTTGATGTTGCGACTCTCGAAGCTCCGGTACCGGAGTTACCCTCCTGAATTTCAGAGGCGTTGCCATTCCGCATGGCAATCCAGGGTTGGGCAGTAGCTTCATCCATCCACATGAATTCAAATTCGGCTTCAAGAGCGAACTGGCGGTCCAACTCTCTGTCACCCATGTGTAGATAGAAATCTGCCTCAAACCGTTGCTTTATTTCAGTCAGCACGTGCTTATTGGCAACGAAGTCCACCACGATGTTGTTTCTCTCCCACATCTCATTCTGTGAGGTGATGGAACGGTCAGACGCACTGCCGATTATGCATCCAATCTCCTTGGCGTTCCTGACCATATTCAGAGTTACTGGCCCTGGAGGGTCACCTGTCTCCAATGTACCGTCTATGTCAAAACTCAACAGAATCCTCACTTACGAAACTCTCCATTCGCCCAGGCCAGGTACTATTCCAGATATTGAATATGGTGAAGGCCATTATAGCACTGCGTGACTGTGAATGTTTCTCCTGCTCTCAGCCTGTAGATTGCCAGGTGGAAGGCTTGATGATGTAAATGAGCAGATAGATGAACTGAGCGACGATGTGGCCAAGCTGGACGAGATGTCGCAGCAGCTTGATGAGCTAACGGAGCAGGTGCAGTTGCTAAATGAGACTCTTCTGTACCCTAGGCTTCTCAATCAGACCTTACTGATATACCCACAGATGCTGACTCCAGAATCTGTGGCAGAGGATGCCATAACAGAGATGGCGAACCTGCAGGTCGCAATTTATGCGGCCATTGCCGACCTGAGCTTGGGCACGGTTGGTGCCCGCTCCACATACAACGATTTCAGTTCTGGCGGTGGTTGCGGTCTCACTGGTGGAACGGTACCTGCGAACTTCCTGTACCCGCAATACATGAGTTTTCAGATGGCTGGGAATGGTAGAATATATAGCTGGGACACGACAGGCCTCGTGAGCAGTCCGTAAAGCAAGAGCAAGGGAAGTGATGATGATAACAGGAGTCAAGGCATTAGTATTTGATGTGTTCGGCACGGTCGTGGACTGGCGGACTTCTATAATCCAGGAGTGTACCAAGCTCGGCGAAGCTAAGGGTATTGAGGCAGACTGGGGCCTGTTTGCTGACGGCTGGAGAGGAAAATACGGGCCATTTATGAATAAAGTTCGCCAGGGAGAACTTCCATGGACCAACGTCGACGCACTTCATAGGATGGCTTTAGAAGAACTGCTAATTGAGTACGATATCAATGGCCTCAGTAAGTCGGATAAAGCTGAATTGACTCTGGCATGGCATCGCCTCCAACCATGGCCAGACTCAGTCCCCGGCCTTGCACGCTTGAAGCAGCATTTCATCATAGCAACACTGTCCAACGGCAACGTGGCACTTCTAACCAATATGGCAAAGAACGCTGGATTGCCTTGGGACACAGTACTTTCGGCGGAACTCGCCAAGGCGTATAAGCCCGACCCAGAGGTCTATGAGATGGCTACCAGTCTGTTGGGATTGAGGCCTGAGCAAGTGATGATGGTGGCTGCACACCAGGGAGACCTACGGGCAGCACAGCAGGTCGGTTTAAGAACTGCATTCGTACTTCGCCCACTGGAGCATGGGCCTGACAATGTTCCAGACCTTACTCCAGACCCTTCCTTTGATTTGGTCATCCGTGACCTAGGAGAGCTGGCAGGCGAAATGATTGCACAGATTCACAGTAAGGACGGGTAATTCGTGCAACGCTACTCCGAGTGCTATACAGGGTCTTGGGCTATGACTTGGGAGAGAACCGACCGTCCCACGTGCTGCTAAAACAGAAATTGAATGATCGCCACGGTGGACGACATCACTCCCTGTATCACCGCCAGGATAGCGGCAACTACCACTATTCCGATGAGGTTGGGCCCCATGTTGCTTCGCGGGGCATGATGAGGGCCAATGCAATGTACAACAAGAGTCCAACTCCTTCGCCAAGAGACAGCACAACAAAGCCAAGGCGTACCAGTAGCGGGTCTACATTGAAATGCTCTGCCAGACCACCGGCCACACCGAACAGCACCTTGTCTTCGCTGCTCTTGGTCAGCTTGGGCTTGCCCTCGTTTCTCTCCCGCCTCAGTTGCTCCCTGATCTCCTCACGGGTCTTCTCTTCCTCATAAAGCCGCTGTCGCTCTTCATCTGAGAGTGGCAAATAGGCACCTCCTCACATCTTGGTCACAGCGTACAATTCGAATCAACCGTGCATCCCTGCCAATATTATAACTCTCTATCACACACGCGGTAACCTGCACCCGCCTTCACGAGGGAATTGTTGTCAACTTGAGAACCCTATGATGTCAAATTACATCAGGGTGTGCTGATAACGACTCCGTGGTTCTTCTTGAGCACATAGGTGAGCGGGATAGTAATCAGTGTTGTTGAGAGCGTCGCAAAGATGGCTATGTCGTAAGAGCCGGTGGTGTCGAAAATCCAGCCATAAAACACCGGCCCGATCACTCCCGAACCTATGGCACCCACCTGCACCAGTCCCTGGAGTGCGCCGAAAGACCTTGCACCGAATATCTCCATGATGAGAAATGGTCTCAGGGGTATGGTTCCGCCGAAGCCGATGCCGAAGACCAGTGCAAAGATTGCAGCCAGCCAGAATTGCCCAGGGCCGACCATGACCAGCACAAGAAGTCCCACGATCTGAAATCCTATGAGGCCCCCCATGACCAGTCTGAAATCAATCATGTCGGCCAGTGCCCCGGAGGCGATGCGGCCGATACCGCTGAGGAAGAACATCAGTCCCAGTAGAGTTGCGGCTTGAGCGGAGCTGTAATTCTGGTCCTCCAGCATTGGGATCAGGTGCACCATCAAGCCGCTGATACCCACGAACATCGCTGCGAATAAGGAGACGATAATCCAGAACTCTCTCGTTCGTAGCGCCTCAGCTGCCGTGAATCCGCCCGGGTGCTCCTCTGGCGCTGAGTTTTTCATTTCCGTTTCGCGTGCAGATGCTTCCTCTGGCGTGTCGCCGTCTGGGAGGTATCCGTAGGGCTCAGGCCTTGGACGGGCTATCATCGCCAGAGGAATTCCAACTGCCCACAGTCCAAGTCCCAGTACTATTGTGGCAACGCGCCAACCTATCATTCCCTCCAGTAGGGCGACGACAACTACAAACGGCCCACCCGCAACCGGCCCTAGCATCGCAAGGCCAAGGGCACGCCCTCGCAGCCTGTGGAACCAGTGTGCTACGGCGGCCACCCACGAAACGCCGTGACCTGCGCCAGTCATTCCCAGCGAGGCAATCAGGAAGGCCGCGTAGAACGTTGACAGGGAGTTGACGAACCCTAACATGATCATGCCCGCTCCCCCGAGAATCACCCCCCAGAGTATGACGACTCGAGGCCCCCACCGGTCTACCAGGAATCCGATTACCGGAGCCAGTAGTCCAGATTCAATTGCCCGCAGAGAAAACGCTCCTGATGTCAGCGCCCGAGTCCAGCCGAACTCACGGAGGATGGGGAGGAAGAATACATTGAAGCCAAGACCGAACGCCATAGTCAGGTAGAAGTTCATGCCAACGCTGGCGGCTACTATGTACCATCCGTAGAAGATTTTTTTCATAGCGATTTCACAGTTTCTTATAATAGGTATTCATGATTCTGCATGCAACATACTGTAAGACGTCAGCGATTTTGGACACTTTTTGAGGCCTAATAAACCCGAGAGATTTTGGGGTGGTAG
>JAQBZZ010000047.1 GCA_027622595.1 Chloroflexota bacterium | reverse complement strand
TCTATCTCCGTCATTCTAGGAGCAAAACACGACCTTAACCACCTGTCCGAATTTTGGGGACCACCTCAAGGTGCAGGACGTGGTGGGATACAACGAGACCACGGAGGTCGTTGCGTCCTCTCCCGACACCGAACTCCCGGCCTGGCTACTCGACCTCATAAACACCCAGAAAAACGAACCCGTGGCCAACCCACCCGCGCTCATAGCTCGATACGAGTATAAGGGACAGACCGTCTACTTCCTGCCACAGCGATGCTGCGACATCTTCAGCAACCTGTACGATGCCGAGGGCAACATCATAGGCCACCCGGACGGCGGCATCACAGGCCAGGGCGACGGACGCGTGCCCGACTCCTTCGAGACACGGACGGATGAAATCATCGTCTGGAGCGACCAGAGGGCATATGACCCAGAGCTGGTACAGGTGACGGCTCCCATCGAAAGCGTGGAGGTATTGGTCACGGAGGTAATGGTCATGGAGAGCTTTCCAGTGCAGTACAACCGGGTCGTGGTCTCCCTCGTGCCCGGCTCGTGCAGGACCTTCGGTGGCTATTACCTGGACCGGAAAGGTGCCAGTATCCACGTGGAAATGGTCAACTGGCGACTGCCTGGCCTATATTGCGCCGATGTCTTGGCCGTGGTTGAGACGGTCATTCCCCTTGGCAGCGAGTTCGAGTCAGGGCAGACGTATACTATCGTAGCCGGCGATGTGACTGAGACATTCCTTGCCCAGTAAACCGAGCAAGGAATGAAAGCATGATCTTCGAGACGGAAGGGCATAGCAGCCCTTCCGCCTCCCGACCTGAGATTCACAACAAACGGCGGCACCATACTCCTACGTTTTTCAACCTCGCGTAAGTTCACAAAAGATACTAGGCGGCTGCTACTTCAAGTGCGGTTGTTTCCAGCGCCTCTTGGATCTCTTTCCCATTGCTCTTGCGAGTGTGTGATGTACCCTGTATGGTAGCTGTCCTTGGGTCGATGGTCCTTCCATCAGCTATCAAATCGTACTTGTGCTCCATCTCCAGCACCAGCCTTTCCAGCTCCTGCTGAGCCTTCTTGGCCTCCAGTGCCCTTCTGTCCGCATCCATCTGCGCCTTACGCAGTTGATAGCTGTCATCCGAGTGTAGTTCCGACATACCTGCCTCCTAATGGTCTGATAGACCGGATAATAGAACACTTGTACGGATTTGTCAAGGGCTGCTAGAAAGTAGCCACCGCCGTGGTTGGAAAAGAAGGGTTAAGCTAAAACCCAAATGGTATGGATACCGGTTAAAACCAGGGCCAGGGAACGTTCCTACGATTGGGGTCCTGGGATGGAAAGCGGCCTGATTTGAGGAGTCTCTCCAGTCGTCGATGCAAAGCCATCAGCTCCTCCGGGGCCAGAAGAGGAGCCAGTTCCTGCAACACGCCCTGGGGAGAGCGCAGACTCTCCAGTAGATCGGCGACTTGCTCCATGAGATAGCCAGATATGGGCTGTTGAGTAAAGTCCCAGATCACAGTCCTCAGCTTTGGGTCCTCGTGGAAAGTGAGCCCGTGGTCTATGGACCATATTAACCCGCCCCTGTCCCTAAAGCAGTGACTCGCCTTTCTATCGGCATTGTTGGAGAGGCAATCAAAGAGGGCTATCCGCTCCAACTCCTCCAGGGATTCTTCGCGCAGGGTGAAGTAGTTGGATTGTGGGTCCACGTCAATGAATTGCTGCAGCGAGCCGACACCGTAGGGGCCTTCTCTGATGACCGTACAGGGGATGAAATCCCAGGAAAGGGCCTGGGCCACCACGTAAGCGGCGTACTCTCGTTTGTAAAGGGTGCCGGAAGGAAAGTCCCATAGCGGACTCTCTCCCCTGCGGGGTTTGTATATTGCCTCGTATTTACGAGGACCGTCGGATACCGTCACCAGGAATGTGTGATTGGAACCCTCGGGCATTAGCTCCGGAGAAGTAATTTCTCCTCTTAGCAGAGCTCCCCGCAGTTGGTCTTTGGAGATTTGGGAAGCATCGTCCGATTCCATAACTCACCCCTGAAACATATACCGACGTGTACAGTATGAGGAGCAAAGGTGATTCTATAGGGAATGGTGGCCGTTGGACTTTGGACAGATGTGCGCCTCCGGACCCATGGGAGCGCTGCACAGAGGGCACAGAGGACGCCCTGCCGCACATACGACCTGGGCCTCATCGGCCAGACCTTCTAATTGAGGGCGGGAGGCCCAGAATACCAGAAGCGCCTCATCCTCTTCATCATCCTCTCTATCATGAGCTTCTATGAGGAACAGGTCTCTCCCGGGGTCGTGGCCCACACTGAGGTTTCCGACGTCGAACTCCATAGAAGTGTGTTCGCGGCCTGAAGGACTAGGCTCTGGGTGAGCGTGCCCCCCTGCGGATTCCTCTGAGTATAGCGTTGCGAGCATCTGGTGGATGACTATGGAAAGCTGAAAGAGTTGGTTCTTTTCAAGCCAGAGGCTTGCGCTGCCTCCGGGGCCCTCCAATAGGAGGCGAAACCGCCTCTGTCCCGGCTCACCGAGGGCCTCTGGCTTAACGGCATCCACTAGACCAAAGTCATACTTAGCATCTGCCATTTTCACGCTCTACAATATCGCTCATATTATCACTGGCATATCATTATTGGATAATGCAAAAGGCCTTTCCCATGTGGGCTACAACTAGACCAACCCGCCAGGCCTGACCTGCACAAGTCGCCATTAGACCCAAGGTTACACCTTGAATCAAACACCGCTGCATTCACGAGCGACGAAGATTCCCTGTCGCAGAACTCGTTCCCAGGTTGGGACTCAGTCCACTTCCTTGATGCTATAGCGTAGGCTTCCTCGGGGTGTGACCACCTGCACCTCTTCCCCAACCGTATGGTTCATGAGGGCCTTGCCAACAGGGGATGCAACGGACATCTTGAAGTCCATGGGACTTGCTTCCGAGGCGTTGACCAGAGTGTATACCATCTCCTCTTTGGATGAGGGATCCAGAAGCTTAACCTTGCTACCCAATTTGACCTTCCGCTTCTGTTTTGTGGTTGAGTCCTGGTTATCCGGGTGTACCAAGCGAGCCCTCTGCAATCCATCTTCCAATTCCCGTATCCGAGCTTCCATATGGCCCTGGTGCTCTCGTGCTGCATCGAGGGGGGCGTTCTCCCGGAAGTCCTTGTCGGCAGCGGCCAGGTTAATCTCCTGAGCAACGACTACTCTTTCATCCTTTAGAGTCGCCAGTTCATTTACGAGGTTCTGATAGCCTTCTGGTGTTATGTCCATAGCGGCTCGCGCCTTCTCTCTGGCAGCGATGAGCTTGCGTCCGGTCTTTCTTACCCTCACGTGCTTGGCAAGGGATGTCTGGGTGAAATTGCTCTTGTAGCAAAAGGAGAGAAAGTCCTTCACTGCCTGAACTCGTGCGGTGGTATCCTGCGATCCACCTGACGCCGACATCAGTTCACCATATGAAGCTGCCTCCTGGGGAGTCAGGTCTACTACGTTGCGTTCTCGCCCGCACCACCGAATAAACTTGCTGAGTTCCTGCAATGTGTCCGGTGCCGCCTGAAAATGCCGTGTCGAGAGGAACTGGGTCAACGCTTGGGTGAGTATCATCGGGTCAGATTGCATTATGGTGATGGTAAGCCTCCACGGAATTCAATGTATACATTTTAGGGGTCAGCCTCCATAGGTGTCAACGTGGGGTCTGATATAATCCCAGAGTAATCTAATTTGAAGAATGGAGGACACCGTATGCCACACGGAGTGACGGTTAAAGAGGACGTCGGAAGCACGAGGGTGGAAATCCAGTGCGCACATCAGAGTGGGTTGATCTACGTTGTGCCGGCGGAGGCCAGTTGGGTGTGTCAGCCGGAGCACATTCACGCCCATGCCCTGGCCGGGTTTTTCCGAGAACTCATGGAGTTGACGGATCCCAGGATAACGGAACTGATGCAGCGCTGGGGCATGTACTACAGGTCAAGGCCATTGGATACTCAGGAAGAGCAGGCATGATATTGGATGAGCATACCCTCATTGCACTGGACGGCTCACCTAACATCAAGCGACCCCTCCTCATCTGAAGCGGGGTCGCTCTTCTTTTCAGGGGAGTGCTTCGCCTAAGATGTGGGGGCTGGCTCCGCTGCTTCCTCCACCTCAGGAGCCTCAGAGCTGAATAGCTCTGCCAGTTCCTTGCCTTCCACCGTCTCATTGACAATGAGATAGTTGGCAATCTGCACCAGTTTCTGTCTGTGGTCAGTCAGCAATGTCGTGGCGGTGTTGTAGGCGGTCTGGATCAGATCGTGCACCTCGTCGTCAATCTCTTCGGCGACCTTATCGCTGTAGTCTCGTTGCTCCGAGATCTCTCTGCCAAGAAAGACCAACTCTTCCTTCTTTCCGAAGGTACGAGGTCCCAGGCGCTTGCTCATCCCGTAGCGCGTCACCATCTGACGGGCCAGATTGGTAGCGTGCTCCAGATCGTTGCTGGCCCCTGTCGTGATTATGTCGAAGATGAGCTCCTCGGCCACCCTGCCCCCTAGTGATGTGATCAGCATATCGGTGAACTGGTTTTTGTTAATGAGGTAGCGGTCCTCCGTTGGAAGGAGCCGTGTGTAACCCCCCATACCCCCCCTGGCGATGATGGAGACTTTGTGTACCGGATCGGCATCCGGGACCAGATGGGCCACCAGGGCATGCCCTGCCTCGTGGTAGGCCGTGATTTCCTTCTCCTTCACGCTGATGACCCGGCTTCTACGCTGGGGGCCGGCGACCACGCGGTCTATAGCTTCGGCAAATTCGTCTTGGCCAAGCTCCTTTTTCCCTCGCCGCGCCGTCAGTATTGCAGCTTCGTTGATCAGGTTAGCCAGGTCTGCTCCGCTGAATCCGGGAGTCTGCTGGGCCACCGTGTCCAGGCTAACATCCGCGGCCAGGGGCTTTCCTTTGGCATGAACATTGAGGATGGCATTGCGACCATTGATATCCGGCGAGTCCAGTACCACCCGTCGATCAAATCGCCCGGGCCTCAATAGGGCGGGGTCAAGGATATCCGGGCGGTTGGTGGCTGCCAGGACTATGACGTTAACTCCCGTATCAAACCCGTCCATCTCTACAAGAATCTGGTTGAGGGTCTGCTCTCTTTCATCGTGCCCGCCTCCGAGCCCTGCGCCACGATGTCGCCCCACCGCGTCTATTTCATCGATAAATACGATGCATGGAGAGTTGCGCTTGGCCTGGCCGAAGAGGTCGCGCACCCTGGATGCGCCTACTCCAACGAACATCTCCACGAATTCACTACCACTGATGCTGAAAAAGGGAACTCCCGCCTCTCCAGCCACAGCCCTTCCCAGCAGGGTCTTCCCTGTTCCCGGCGGACCCACCAGCAGGACTCCCTTGGGAATCCTTGCTCCCAGAGAAACAAAACGCTCCGGGAACCTGAGGAACTCCACCACTTCCTGCAACTCCATCTTGGCCTCTTCTATACCGGCCACGTCAGAAAAGGTGGTGCTGGGTTTATTGCCCACGAACATACGCGCCCTGCTACGCCCGAAACTCATGGTCTGATTGCTGCTCCCCTGGGCCTGCCGCATCATGAATAGAATGATGGCCCCAAAGAAAATCAGGGGCAGGAAGTTTATGAGTATCCCGAAGAGACTGCCAAGTCCGCTGGAGCCCTTCACCTCTATCTCAACGCCGGCCACATCGGCTCCCGCGTTCTCAAGCATTTCGAAAATGCTGGCGGTATCCTCTTTGAGAGAGGTGTAGGAACGGCCTCCAATGTCGACCACCCGCAGGGAGTCCTCGTTTATCTCAATGGTCCTTATCTCTTTGTCCTTGGCCATCTGGATCACCTGGCTGATGGGTATCTCCTGGGAGCCCGAAGGCGCCTGGAAAAAGGTGAAGAATATGGCCACAACCGCCACTATTATGAGGAGGTATACGAAGCTATTTCTCATCCACTGACTATTCATGGCTTACCTACTTATGAGATGCTTTCCGCATCCCAGGATTTCATCTTACCTCAAAGTGTGCGTGAAAGCAAAGTTTCTACTATCTACCGCGGTACAGAATGACCTTCGCTTAAGCACCACAGGTGCAGCTAAATTGCCTGCTGGTTTTCTCAACGGTCATGTCGGAACCCGGCGCAATGCAGCATCGAATATTTCTAAGCTTCTTCAATCCAATCTTCGTTTAGGAAGTACAAGTTGTCACCAACTCGAATGTCATAATGGTTGAGTTCAAAGAATTGGATATCCTCGGACCGAGCGGTATGTGCGTCGGCCCTACCACGACGGGGGTCCCAGGAATGCTCTATGGTTCCAACCTGTCCTATAAGCCGGTAGCCGTCCGGATTGTTGAGAGGAAAGCTGCCCTCTTTTATTCTCACGCTCTGTCCTATACGAAACCTGAATGCACCCATAGACCACCTGTATGGTTTAATAAGCCAGCAGGGCCTGCGCTGGCCAGTAAGAGCTCTATATACTGGATAGAAATTCACCAATGGCATTGGCCAGATCACGCGGCTTCTCGTAACCGATGTCGTGACCAGTCCCAGGAATCCAGACCACTCTGGCATCTGCAATAACGGCCTTGGCAGCCTCCACATTCGCTCTCCGCCGTTCCATGAACTCCGAGTTTGCTCCTGGTTGGCGACCACCGGCTGCGACAATGAGTGTAGGACAATGGACCTGTGGCATCATGGTGTGAGCAGGCTCAGACCACATGGCCCAGAGCATCTGCTGCTGGTTTGCAAGCTCCAAACGCTCGTGTACCGTGCCATCGGGGTCCTCCCGCACCATGCTCATGACTATCGACTCAATCTGGTCGCTCCAGCAGTGGGCAAACTGCTGCCGTAGGGCTCCCAGGTACCGCTCCCGTGGCCCGTAGATGTCCCGGGGACTCAGACGGTTCTTGAACTCCTCCCATGTCATGTCTGGAGAGCGTGGCACTCCTCCAAACCCTCCATCAATCATGACTAGGGCAGTCACACGATCTGGGTGCAAGGCAGCAACCCCAAGGGCAGTGCTGGCTCCCCAGGAGTGCCCGACCACTGCCGCCTGCCGTATGCCCAACTGGTCAAGGGACCCTATTACGTCCCCAGCCAGGGTGCGCCAATCATAGCCCGCGGAGGGCTGGTCTGTCTTGCCGTGTGCCCGCTGGTCCAGAGCAATGACCCTGTAGCTATCGCTCACATGAGGTATCACCAGGTCATACCAGTGGCAGGAAGAGGCCGCCCCGTGCAGGAAAACGACAACTTCTTCGTTCCCACCCCAGTCCAGGTAGTGCATGTTGAGGTCGCCTGATTTGAGCCACTGCCCTGAGGGAGTGGACGTAACCCGCTCATTCTGTTTCATGGTCATTTTATATTACCATAGCCGGAGGCTCGAATTTCCCGGAAACGCTGAACCTGTGTTGCAACTGGCCGGAGTCATCGTGGTCTGCCAGTCGGGCTGGACATGCCAGAAGGTCCTCGGCCTTGTTCATGTCCAGCCCTATTCTGGGCATAATGCCCTTCTCATTATCCTACGTGTGGTATTCCCCCTTGTTGTTTTAGCTAGCTAAATGACCATTCTTGGTAACGCTAAATGGAGGTAGGCTCACGGGGGATTATCCAAAACTTCTGTTACTGAGAATAATACCAGTAGTGCCGAAGGGGAGATTCGTAGGGCGTCGTGTTGTTCTATACCATCAGATACAAAACTAGAACACCCTGTCCGCCACGCCCGGGGCACTTTGTGCCTATGGTATTGTCCCGTCCTATCCCGTGTCAACGAGTGCGTTAGCAAAATGGTTAGCAGAACTCATAGCTGGCGCAAAGCTAACGCCGGTTGAACTGTCTCCTTCTCAACACGTCTCCTCTTACAGGACAGCTTGACCATACTCGGTGTGTCTACCGATACGCACCCAAGGCCCCAGATGGGAAGTGATGTAGGGTGTAATGCGATGCGCTAACCTCCCCCGTGATACCCAGTCCGTCAACAAACGGTCAACAATTTTCAGACATGGGCCAAATCCAGGGCCATTTGTAGAAATATCCGACGACGATGGCTATGGCAGCCTGGACAGCCGACACAGTAACGTCACCCGGGTTCGAATCCCGTACGGTGGACACAAAGGACAAAAGCTCGAACTCAGGATCTATACATGTCATAAGGCGAGGGAGTCCCGCACTTGCAGACCTCCCTCTAGTCACTCAAACTCTGTGATTAGATACTGTCAGGCTTAATAATCCTCTCTTGGCTAACCTTGGCCAGGCTCTGGAACGACTCCCAGCTGCATCATCATGCCCAGATCGTCGCTCAAGCCCCAGTGCTCAACCGCCTTGCCGTTGGAGAAACGTACGATGTGGATTTCATCGAATTGAGCACTCTTGCCAGTGGGCGGCATACCCATGAATTCTCCCGTATTAGTTCCGGAGCTTTTTTGGTGGCCCACTACGATGTCGCCCTCGGCTACGGTGAAAGTGAGAGTTGATTTGGCGTCAGGAAAAGCACTGAGAAACATGCCGATCGCTTCCTTCATGCCGTCTCTGCCCTCACTTGTGCCAGGAAGTGGGTTGTGGTCGACAAAGTCTGGAGAGATCAACTCGTCCAGGACGTCCAATTTCTTCTGGCCAAATACCTCGTCAATAAACCGCTTGTATACAGCGATATTCTGCTCAGACACGTTGCCTCCTTTGAACCTCGTTTTTAGATTGACTTAATTGTACGCCATTGTTGCTCCGCTGCCTACCATTTTCACTCGATTTTGAGCCACTCTACGCAAGCGCAGCCGTATGGAAGGTTGACCATGCGGGCCAGGCTCCCGATGCCACCTCTAACTACGGCTTGTCGGACAAGATCCGAACAGGTCTCAGCGAGGTATGGCAAAGGTCTTCTCGAAAGTCCGAGTCGGAGTTTTACCTTTTGTACCGTATGGTGGGGCCGTCGTGGACAATAGCAAGAACCCAGCCCACCTTTGAACTTCGGCTCCAACTAGCCGTCTAGCACCTCAGGTTCGAATCCAGTTTGGTGGGGCTCACTGGACAGTACTCGAACTTTTTGCGGCCTGACTTGGTGCCCAGGCTAAGGCAACTGTTGGTTCACTCCTAGTCAGACAGTCAGAGTAACCAATGTTACGGTTTCGAGCCACGTCTTACCAAGGCGT
>JAQBZZ010000007.1 GCA_027622595.1 Chloroflexota bacterium | reverse complement strand
CCAAGATGGTGGACGCTATCTTGGAAAAGGTCGCTCTTTGTAAAGCCGTTATTGTAACACCACACTAGTTGGTACCGATTCCGTACTTCTCACGAATCTGCTTAACGCAGAGATATGACGACACCCCGATGATGCCCCTCCCTGAAATGGGCTATGAAGCCTGGATAGAAGGAATCGACTAATGTGGAATCAGTTCAGTGACGATGGCCCCTTGTGGTACTCTGAGTCCGACACAGACATGTGTTGCAATGCAATCAGGAGAAGAGCGTCTAGACGAGGGGGATCAATGGCATTTGAAGTTGTACATATTAGCGTTCCCACATGTCCGGTTTCCATCGCACTACCCGTCGCTCCCTCAGCCAGGTAAATTGCATCAGGGAAGCTTTTCCAGGCTTTCTCGGGGGCATCATTGAGGTTATTCAAGAGTGACGTTTCATAACCGTTGGCATCCAATACCTTCCTGATTGCGGCACCCCTGGACACTTGATTATCGACTACTACGACAGTAGGCATTTCTCGCTCCCTTACACATGTTAGCTACTGTCAATTTACCTGAGGATAGTTAACGATCTGGTAAGAATCCGTGACTCTAAGGTAAAGAATTTCAGCAAGTTTGGCAGGGTCCGTTGCTCCGTGAAGATGGTGCCCGGCTACAAGAATTCGATGGCTAATGGTTGGTGCATTACTGCAAGGACTGGTCCAATTGCCCCCCAAGACTTCCAGAAACCGACGTCCGGTTTCCTTCAGCTACGGTGCGGCTAAGAATGACCCTGTTGAGATGGTTGGTCAGCTATCCGTTAGCGTTTTTGTCGACGCGCCGGTATTACCTAGTGTTTATGGGGTCATTTCAGATACAATAATAACCAATGCGCCCGTAGCTCAGTGGATAGAGCATCGGTCTTCGGAACCGAGGGTCGTGGGTTCGAATCCCTCCGGGCGTACCACTATTCAGATACAAATATGTTTGACAGTACTATCCAGCAAACGTAGGCTATCAACAATACTTAGCAAGAAAGCAATAACCACATGAACGAGACCCGCGACTTAGCCCGGTTCACCTCTGAGTTGGATTACGACCACATTCCGCCCCAAGCTATACAAGCAGCCAAGGGCTATATCCTGGACTGCCTGGGCTGCGGACTGGCTGCCCCCGGCCTCCTCTGGAGTCGCATGGTGGCTGAGCTGGCCCAGGAGTCCGGTGCCTCAGGCCCTTGTGTAGTTCTTGGCCTGCCGTGGCGCACCTCTGCCCCGTACGCAACCCTGGTCAACGGCACCATGATCGGTGGCTTCGAGACTGACCACGTCTACTCACCAGCCTCCTGCCATCCGGGGGCGTCCGTCTTCCCGGCGCTGCTGGCGGTAGCAGAAAGAGAACACCTGTCGGGACGCCACTTCCTGACGGCCCTGGTGGCAGGCTACGAAGCAGTATGCAGGATTGGTCAGGCAGCAACCCGCGCCGTTGAGGATGTGGCAGGGTTTCACGGGCCAGCCACCAACGGCCCTTTCGGAGCAGCCACCGCCGTAGCCAGAGCCTTGGGACTCGACCCGGAGCAGACCGCCAGCGCCCTTGGCATAGCCGGGTCCAACGCGGGCGGCCTACTCGAGTTTTCGCTGGACGGCTCCATGATCAAACGGCTGCACATGGGTCGGGCCAGTCAGATGGGACTGGAGAGCGCCCTGCTGGCACAGAAGGGTTTTACAGGCCCTCACACCATACTGGAGGGGAAGCGGGGTTTTCTGAAGGTATTTTCCCCGGACCCCCATCCAGAACGGCTCCTGGAAGGACTGGGCAAGAACTACGTCATGGCGTCGGTCCTCCAAATAAAGTCCTACCCATGCCACATCCGGGCGCATCCCTTTGTGGACGCTCTGGTGCAATTCAAGGCCAAGCATCCCATCGACCCACGCCATATACAAAAAATCCAGATTTTCTTGAACCCCCACGACGTCGACCGCCACGGCCAGCAGGAACCTGGCACCCTCCTAGCCGCTCAATACAGCATCCCCTACTCCGTGGCCGTGGCCTTATGGCGAGACCTGTCCGACCCAAGAGCCTTCAGCGACGGCGTGGAGAGCCAGGAGGACATTCGTAAGACGGCCCGTGAGATAGAGCTTCACCCTCTGCAAGACTCTTCTGAATCCAAGGGGCAATCCCTTGTCCTGGACATAGACGGCGAGTCACACTACCTGGATGCCTCCGACTACAAAGGCTCCCCCACCAACCCGTACAACTTCGATGACCTGTGCGAAAAGTTCCGACGGTACGCCGCCGTCTCCGTTGAGCAGTCGGCAATAGCAAGCATCATCGAGATGGTGAGCACCCTGGAAGACGTCCCCGACATCACCGTACTGACCCGATTGCTCGCCCCTTCACCCGCGTAGCAGAACAACACATGAACTCCCGTTCATGTCCTTCGACAAAGCTCAGGATCAGTTGAAGCCTGGGTTACGCCATTAGATATTCTGATTTGCCAGAGAAAGAAGCGCTAGACATCGTCTGACAGCCCGGCATACAATCTCATATCATTTCTAAACAGCCATTGCTTCATCCTGAAGACGTAAAGGAAAGAACACTTCATCATGGAAATAGCTCCCAAAGTTCACCGCGTGGAAGACACCTCCGGTAGCAACGTAGTGCTGCTGGCCGACGAGCAGATGGCGGTGGTTGACACCGGTCTCCCTGGAAATGGAGAGGCCATTGTATCCTACATTAAGAAGATTGGACGAAGCCCCAGCGACCTGCGCTGGATCGTCGTAACCCACTTCCACTTCGACCATTCCGGCAGCGCCGCCGAACTCCACGAGTTGACGGGCGCACGGATCGTCGCCCACAAGGCCGAGACGGAGCCGGGGCTGGATGGCACGCTGCTGCTCCGAAAGGGCGAAGAGAGCGAACCCCCGCCTTACTGGTACCGTTGGGCACAACGAATAGCCGGAGGGGGAGGAAGGCCTCGTCCCAGAGTGGTGAGGCAATTCCCGGACACCCCCGTGCATGAGATAGTGGAGGACGGCGACGTTATCCCGTGCCTGGAGGGGCTGCGGATCATCCACTCCCCGGGCCACACACCAGGAAGCATCAGTCCGCTGCTGACAGGCCCACAGGTGCTCTTTCTGGGAGACTCCGCTCTCAACAACATCGACCGCTTGAGCCGCCCACTGATGTGGGACCGCTCCAAGCGCCGCCAGTTGGATGTCTCGCTTCACGCATTACGTGATTTGGAGGCAGACATGGCGTGCTTCGGTCACGGCCCTCCCCTGACGGAGAACGTGATGGACAAGGTGCGCGGCCTCACAGACCGACCATACGACCTGCCCACATGGCGGATTGCCCTCAAGAACTGGAGCACCCTCAGGCGTTGGCGAGCCAGGACACGACGTCCCGGTAACTGGGAAGGCGGAAGGTCGTAGGATGACAGACGTCTGCCAGTATCCCACAGGGCAAGGACTCTAGTTAGTCTCTGCCTCCTCAGCCGGACTGGTCCGCCTGACGTACTTTGGCCAGGCGAGCGCCGCCACAAAGGCCACCAGGGCAATGACCAGCAGCGTCAGGCTGGAACGCTCAATCCCGCCCAGAAAGTCGTCTGCCACCATCTGGACTACGTCAAGGCCCTTCTCCACTGCCAGCAGTTGTGTGGGGCTCTCCATGTCCTGCACCAGGTCAACTCGCAAATCATCTATCTTGCTCTGCCCAATGAAGTTGTACACCGGGCCGGAGGCAATGAACACTATGATTGAAGAGATAGCCAGGGTTGCCGCCGCCCAGGCAATTTTACTCCCCCAGTGTCTCCCACCAAGAACACCGATGAGTGCCAGTAGAACCGCCCATAGAATATAGACCAGGAACCGCAGGTTCCGAGCCCTGGCGAGCTGCTCCCTAAACGTGTCAAAGTTCTCCAAGAACGCTCCACCTTCGGCATCAGCCAGGTTCTCTCGGAAGTCCACATCCGAATACGTCCAGCCGTCGCTCAGGGCAGCACGTACATCGTCCAATACGTTGGTTGAGTCCTGACCAAGGTCTTCGCGGAGATCAACCTCGGTGTAGCTCCAGCCCTGGCCTATGATCTCTCTCATGTTGTCCAGGACATCCAGATTACTTGAGGCAGGGTCTCCCCCGATGGCCTGGCGCAGGTCGGTCTCGGTGTATACCACCTCGTCCGGAATCTGACTTCCAATCATCTCGCCGACCCCGCCTGTGAAATCTATGTCCAGTATGTCCATCAATGTCTGAGCATCAAACCCCGCAGGAATACACTGTGGCAACTCGTCCAGAGAGGGAAGAAGACCCTGGAATGGCAGTTGGCCGATACCGCATTCGGGCAGTCCCTCGATCAACGCATTCAGTTTGGACTCGGCCAGGTCAGCAATGATGGTCAGTGCAACCTCTCTGCGGTCCGCCAAGGGAATCACTGCCTGGAAACTGTCCGTCCTGCCGACGAGGTAGGGCCCGGCCTCATCAATGACGCCAAGCACCTGCTCCTGCAACCAGGATGGAGGCACCAGCTCCCGCAGCGCCGATGAAATCTCCTGCTGGGTTATACCCACCCCGAATGGCAGCTCGGTAAACTGGGACAGGCTCCCCTCCAGCATGGGGTCCACCACCTCGTCGAACAGAAGCTCAAAGAAGTTGGCCTTCATGAGGAGTATCTTAATCTCATCCAGGGCTATATCGGCGCGTTCGGCAAGCAGGACTTTTATCTCAAAGGTATCCTGGTCGCCCACCATGTAGGCCGTCACCTCGTCCAGGGCATGATCCACCTGATCTTTGACCCAGTCTTCGGGCGCAACCCTCTGCACAGCGGCAACCAAGTCCTCGCCGGTAAGAGATACGTTGAAGGGCAGCGTTCCTTCTTCCGACAGAGCTTTGTCTATCTCCGGGGTCACAAACTCGTCGAAGAGGAGGTCGTGGAGCAGGGCCTTGCGGACCAACGTCTTCACCTCCTCGGTGGTCGCGGTCACGCGCTCCGCGGCCGTTACATTTATCTCAAAACTGTCGCTCTCACCGGTAATGTAACCGCCAGCCTGGTCGATGACCTGCTCCACCTGCTCTTGGACCCAGGCTGGTGGCAAGATTTTTCCAAAAGAAGAAACGATATCATCAGCGGTTAGCCCGGTGGTATCAAGGGGGTTTTCCGTCAGGGTCTCAGAGAAGAAGTCTGGGGCCTTGCTACGAAGCTCCTCTATGCCTGATGTGGGTAAGTCAACGAGGGCAAAATTATAGATGCCAGCCTTTGCCAGCTCGTCCTTATAGAACTCAGGCTCCAGGAATGTCTCGCTGAGCCGGAAGATGACCAGTGTGAGAACGAAGAGTACAACAAACACCAGCCCCATGGGTAGAATGAGAAACCGTCTTAGCCAGATCATCTATCTCGGCACTCCCTTGGCACCACGCTTGTAACACAACCGCGGCAGCTTTCTCTTGGCCCAATGAATTGTACCGTAGTAGTTTAGCACAGCGGGGTTAAGAGACAGGTTAAGCAGATGCTTCCGGGATAGTACTTTTGTGCTAGGCTGCTCTGAGCAGCGCCCACACGAAATATCCAGAGCCACAGGACAGACATCCTGAAAAACAGACGGGATTAATCCAGCGCCTTCTTCAGCCCGCCCTTCCACGCGGCCCCCAACTCATCCACGGGTAGGCTCATCAATTGAGGTATGGAAAAAATCGCGCCACCAACCGAACCAAGCTGCACCAAGGGCACACCCTGCTCCAATGCCAGCTTCTCCAACACTGGCAGGCCATCTGGGGCCACTGACACCACTATACGGGACTGGGCCTCGCCGAACAGCGCCGCGTCCCATCGTCCTCCCAATGGGAGAGAACCCACGAAGCCGATGCCACCTGCAACGCACGACTCCGCCAGAGACACCGCCAGTCCGCCGTCGGCACAATCATGGGCCGAGCGGAGCAGCCCATCCTCGATGGCTCTGCGGCAGAGGCATTGAACCTTGACCTCCAACTCAAGGTCGATGGATGGGACACCCGCCACTTTCTCATGCACCACTTCAAGAAACACACTCCCTGCAAGGGACTGTGCATCATCCGATACTTCTGCGGCTCCCAGAAGAACAACCACGTCACCCTCGTCCTTGAAGGCAGTGGTACACCGTTTCTCGGCATCTTCCAGAAGACCGAGCGCCCCCAGTACAGGGGTGGGCCATATTGCCACTCCCCTGGTCTCGTTGTACAGGCTCACGTTGCCGCTTATCACGGGCACGCCCAGTGCCTCACAGGCACTGGCAATTCCGTCGACGCACTGCTCCAGCTGGTAGTACACATCAGGGCGCTCAGGATTCCCAAAATTCAGGCAGTCGGTGAGCGCAAGGGGTTCGGCACCGACACAGGCCAGGTTTCGACAGGCCTCGGCCACCGCAATGGCCGCGCCGACAAACGGGTCCAGATAGCAGTAGCGGCCATTGCCATCGGTGGTCAGAGCTATGCCCTTGCCGGTGCCCTTGATCCTGAGCACAGCGGCGTCTCCACCAGGGGCCTGCAACGTATTGGTCTGCACCTGATGGTCGTACTGCCGGAATATCCACTCCTTGTCGGCAATGTCCGGAAAGGAGAGCAGACGAAGCAGTATGGATTCCGGCTTTTCGGTTGGAAGGGGCAGGGCTTGCAGGTCGAAGCTGCGCGTCTCCTCCATGTAGGCCGGCATCACTCCCTGAAGGCTGTATAGAGGCGGGTCGGTGAGGACGTCCACGGGAAGAGATGCCACCAGGCTGTCGCCATCATAGATGCTCACAAGGCCATCCTCGGTGACTTCGCCGATAACTGTACTCTCAAGGTCCCACTTGTCGAACACCTGTCGTACGGCTTCCTCGTTCTCGCCACTCACCACCACAAGCATCCTCTCCTGCGATTCGGAGAGCATAACCTCATAGGGTGTCATCCCCTCCTCACGGCGGGGTGCTCGTCCAATGTTTATTATCGCTCCTGACCCGCTCCGGGCGACGGACTCCACGATGGTGCTTGTAAGCCCCGCGGCCCCAAGGTCCTGCATGGCGAGTATGTGTCCAGTGTCCAGCGCCTCCAGGCACGCCTCTATCAGCACCTTCTCCATAAAGGGGTTGCCAACCTGCACCGTGGGACGCATTTCCCTCTCTTCTTCAAAGGTGCGTGAGGCCAACCCCGACGCGCCGTGGATACCATCACGTCCCGTATCGGCGCCAACGAGAATCAGAAGGTTGCCTTTACCGGACGCGCTTGCCCGTACCATGCGGTCCTTCTCGACCAGACCGACGCACATTGCGTTAATCAGCGGGTTGTTCGAATAGGAACTCGAAAACGACACCTCTCCACCGACGTCCGGGACACCGATGCAGTTGCCGTACCAGGAGATTCCACGCACCACACCACCAAAGAGGTTGCGGTTTTGCGCCTCGTCCAGTGGACCGAAGCGGAGGGAGTTGAGAAGGGCTATGGGCCTTGCCCCCATGGCGAATATGTCGCGTACTATCCCGCCGACTCCCGTGGCCGCGCCCTGAAAAGGCTCCACCGCCGAAGGGTGGTTGTGGGATTCAATCTTCATGACGATGGCCAGCCCGTCCCCGATGTCAACGACCCCGGCATTCTCGGCTCCCGGCGTCACCAGCATACGAGGACTCTTGGACGGAAGCCTCTTTAGGAGCAGCTTGGAGTGCTTGTAGCCGCAGTGCTCGCTCCACATTGAGCCGAACATCCCCAATTCAAGCGAGTTGGGTTCACGGCCAAGGCGCTCGACTATGGCTTCGTACTCCGCCCGTGAGAGGGCTATTTCATCAAGGGTTTCTTTGGATACTGGCATGTTTCATACAGATCTTTCTGTGAGAGCTTCCAGCGGACAGCCTATGAGACAGGTAATGGAACCCCCAAAGCGCTCCCGTTCGATCTCCCAGGTGTAATTGTCAGCTTGAAGCCCCTCTACCAACTCCTGGAGCTCCTGAATAGAGTACAGCCTAAGCCCTGAAACGAAGGCGTCCCAGGCGACGTAAAGAGGGACAACCGGGATGACGTAGGTCCAGAAAAGGCGGCTCCAGCGAAAGGGCCACAGCAAGGGCGTCACCAACAGGACGCCAATAGGGTTCGCCAACAGCATCATCGACAAGGGAGGAGGCCTTCTAGCGCTGAGGTCGAACACCGCTATGGAACGTCCTTGCTCCACCGCATCCCGTAGAATGCCCCGCACCATCTCCGGCCGGAAGTGGTGAAGCGAGGCGAACATGGTCATAAGCCCAGACAGATGAGGCGGCACTGCCGTGGCGTCAACGGGTTCCTCCAGGAAATCCACTCCGCCGTTAGAGCGCTCCCTGGCATACTTGAACGCGGGGATGTTGGGGAATTTATCGGTGAGGGTGACGCGGACGGCACACCCTGACCTGACAAGCTCTTCGTATATGGCAACGACAGGACCACCACCCCCAGAGCCAAGGTCTATAATCTCCTGGGCTCCGGTTTTGACCAGAACCTCCCTGAGCCTAGGGACTATGGGCTTATGGGCATTTCCTATCTGCCACATGAAGTGGACCAGATCCGTCCCCGCATCGCGAATCTGCTTGGGGAGCCAGCTCTTGTCCTCTAGCTCGAACAGGTGAAACCGTCTCATCTAAGCAAACCTCCTTACAGTGCTACCATTAGTGTGTTCACTACAGGAATCACACCGCAACCATTTGCAAAATAGACTCGAAGATGAAGCGTCCGTCTGTACCGCCCAGGGCCTCCTCGCAGCACCGCTCCGGATGGGGCATCATACCCAGCACGTTGCCCCGCTCGTTGATAATGCCCGCGATATTCTCCAACGAGCCGTTGGGGTTGGCATCCGTGGTTGTTTCTCCCTGGGGATTACAGTACCTGAACACTACCTGACCATTTGCATTGAGAGATGCCAGGGTGTCAGGGTCGGCGTAGTAGTTGCCCTCTCCGTGGGAGATGGGTATGCTCAGCACCTGCCCCTGCCGGCACTCAGACGTAAACTGGGTACTGGGATTTTCCACCCGCAGGTCGACCCACTGGCATCGAAACTGTACGTGATCGTTTCGCGTCAGCACGCCGGGCAGCAAACCAGCCTCGCAGAGTATCTGGAAGCCGTTGCAGATGCCGATGACAAGACCGCCCCTATCGGCAAAACGCTCCACCTCATCCATCACCGGGGAGAAGCGGGCGATGGCGCCTGTCCTGAGATAGTCGCCGTAGGAAAAGCCGCCGGGAAGAATCAGGCAGTCCAGGCCGGACACGTCCCTGTCTTTGTGCCACACATACCGCGCATCCTGCCCCAACACAGATTTGACCACGTGATAACAGTCACCATCGCTCCATGTGCCGGGGAAAACAACGATGCCGAATCTCATTCTCTGCCTCTTTGGGAAAAAGAAGAGCACCTTAAATTACATAAGGTGCTTACTATCAACATGTCCGCCGATGAAAAATGGTCAATCTCTAAAGCGATTCCAAAAGCTTGGTCACAACCTCGTTGACCGACGCTCCCTCTGTCTTTCCCTTTACCTGTGGCATCAGCTTCCCCATCACTTTACCCTTGTCCCCAGGCCCCTGCGCTCCCACCTCTTGAATAATTCCCTGGGCCAAGGCTGTGAGCTCCTCCAGGGTTAGCTGTGGAGGAAGATACTCCAGAAGGACAGCAAGGTCCGCTTCCTCTCGTTCGACCAGGTCCTCCCGATGCCCCTTGCGGAACTCGTAGATGCTCTCACGGCGTTGCCTTGCCAGCCTGGATATGACGCCGATTATCGCATCGTCATCGTCAAGGGATTTTTGAGTGGCTATCTCTTCGTTGTGCACTTCCGAGCGGATTGTACGCAACACAGCCCGGTGCAACACATCCTGCTCTCTTATGGCCTTCTTCAGGTCCTCATCGAGACGCTCTTTCAACCCCATAAAAGAACCGTATCCCCCTACCGCCGCGCGTTGGTGCCGGGGCCTGTACCTATGGTGCTGGTAGTACGAGTGCTCTTGCGCCGCTTGGCCGCAGCCTTCCTCTTACGCTGCACGCTGGGCTTCTCGAAGTGTGCCCGCCGCCGCGCTTCCGAAAGGATACCATCCATCTGCACCCTCTTGTTGAAACGCCTCAAGAGGCTGTCAAAGGTCTCGCCCTCTCTCACGACCACCTGGGACAAACGCTCACCCCTTTCTCTGCAAAGTAAGAGACCCAGAAACAGGGCCTGCTTTCCCGGATACCAGCTACGGGATGCCAGCTATGTTGACACCCTCTTGGGATGCTGATTATATAGACACCAGCCAGGTAGTGTCAAGGCGATGTCATAGACGACTTACCGGGACCTGGCCCACATGGTATGGTAGTTGTCCCCTTTGATTACCGCGGAAAGCTCGTCCAGTTCCAGGCCATACATATCTTCCAGCACCAGATTGCACTCCTGTACCGCCTCTTTGTGTCCGGAGTAGACGAACCGCTCCAGCACTTTCCGCCAGACTCCAAGTTGCACCAGGCTCTCCACGTACTTGGGCCACGGGACAACCGTAATTGACTTTGGTTTGGGAAAATGTGGTCGCAATCTCCTCAGAGCGCGGTTTCGCTCATCGACAGACGATGCCATTGGCACAATCTTCACCATAGGCGGGTCTTCCTCAGTGAAGCGGGTATCAATAAGGATGGTCTTACGCAGTAGGGGGAAATAGATAGATATGACCTCCGCACTGTCTATGTTCCTGAGCACTTCTTCCAGGTCTATGCGAAAATCGCCGTCCATATTCGATGTCACCTCACGAGCTATGCTTGCTCACCATTGCTTAACTGTCGACCACCATCCATCGACTGACTCCCCGATTACATCCGCCTCGAAGCCTTATTTCAAAAGAAGCTACCCGGACAGGAGTTCTTTGACCTTCCTGTGAAAAGCAGGAAGAACATCCTCCCAATTTCCTACGACTCCAAATTCAGCCTCACTGAAAATAGGGGCACTGGCGTCCCTGTTTATGCAGGCGATGTGCTTTGAGAAGGACACGCCCGTCATGTGTTGACTCGCACCGGAGATGCCGACAGCGAGATACAACTCCGGCGCCACTCTCTTGGAAGAGATGCCTAGCTGAAACACTGTATCACAATACCCCTCATCGCATGCACCCCTAGTGGCCCCCACCGCCCCCCCAAGGTCCTCCGCCAGGGCCTCCAGGACTTTCCAGTTCTCGGCGCTTCCCATGCCCCTTCCTCCGCCCACCACAATTCGGGCGTCTTCCAGCCGTATCCCCTTGACCTCCGCTGTAGTTTTGCTGACCACCCTGGTCTTGGCAACAGCGGGGTCAGCATACACATTCAGCAACACGACATCGCCCGTCCGCGCTGGATCGGGAGGCAGGGCCGCCTGGGACTTCGGCCTCACGGTGGCCATAGCGGGCAGTGTTGTCCCGCAGTCCACCTCGGCCAGAGCCTTGCCACCGTACACAGGCCGCGTCGCAATCAAAGCGCTGGTCTCAGGGTCGATGCTAAGCTCCACGCAGTCCGACGCCAGACCGCTCTTCAACCTCCACGACAGCCTTGGAGCCAGGTCGCGCCCAATGGGAGTAGCTCCGAGAAGCAACACGCTTGGGGCCAGGTCTTTACACACCTTCTCAATTACGCTGGCATAGAGTTCGGGTTGGTAGTCCTCAAGAACCGTGTCATCGACAGCGTAGACACTATCCGCACCCTGCGCAAAGGCTTGTTTGGCGGTCTCTATAATGCTGCTGCCCAAAAACACGGTCGAAAGCTCGCCGCCAAGGGCGTCGGCCAGCCTGCGACCCACTCCAAGCAACTCGCCGATGATGCCAACCACATTCCCGTCCGCCAACTCCCCTACCACCAGAATCCTTTTTGTGTTTTTTGTATTTTCCATAGCTCTTACCTGTAAATTCCAGGATTAGGGACTACACACATTAGATTACTTCACATCATCCCCAGCGCGCGTTATGTCATTCCGAGCCCTTCCTGGGAAGGACTCGGAATCTTGGGCGCACCATCTTGTAGAAGTCATATGCTCTAGATTCCTCACTCCGCTCCGCTTCATTCGGAATGACATTTCTCATGGCGTTGGCGTAGAGACCATGGGATAACACATAAATACATTCAAGGGATAATCACCTCAGATTATCCGCATCTCTCTGAGCTTGAGGGCCAGCTTCTCGCCAGCCTCGGCAGGTGTCTCACCTTCAATCATCTCACACTCACCGACGCTCTCCTCCACATACAGACGGCGGACCTTCGTCAAGGCTCCCGCGGCACCCACCCTGGAATGGTCTATTCCCAAATCCTGAGCATTCCACACCTGCGGCTGCTTCCGTCCCGCGGCCATGATGTCCCGCAGCTTTGGATACCGGGCCTTGCCCACGTTGTTGCCTGCAGTCACCAGAGCTGGCAATGGTGCCTCCACGGTCTCGGTGGTATCTCCAATGGTGCGCTCTCCCCTTATCTTGCCATCAACTATCTCCATGTGCCCAACTGACGTAATACACGGAATATCAAGGGCTTCGGCGATGCACGGCCCCACCTGTCCGTTGTCCCAATCTCCCGCCTGCGTCCCACACACGATGAGATCGTAGTCCCCTATTTTCGCAGCCGCGGCCGCCAGGGCCTGCGCTGTGCTGAAGGCGTCTCCCCCCTCAAATGCCTGGCCTTGAAGCAGGACCAACTCGTCTGCCCCCATAGCCAGAGGTTTCTTGATCACATTCATCGCAGGGTTGTTACACAGAGTGACCACCGTTACCTCGCCACCATGCTCGTCCTTCAGTCGGAGGGCCGCCTCCACAGCCAACTCATCCAACAGGCTCACGACCGGTGAGGAACCCACAGGCGGAACTACCGTGTTGGTCTGAGGGTCAATCCTGAATCGCGCCGGTGGTATTTCTGGGTCGGGGATCTGTTTCACGAAGACAAGGAATTTCATACACACACGTCAGCCAGTACGGCCGTTTGCTTGGGATTCGCGATGAATCTATCATGGGCCTCACAACAGTGTCAAGAAACCCTGGAGGAAGTACACACCAGGAACAACCTCTAGTCAAACAGGCGCGAGGACGCTAACATAGTCTGACATGATAGTCAGACATTTGATAAAGGAATTGCTGGAGCAGGCCATGGAGGAAGCCCTGAATCGGGACATCCTACCCGGCGGCACTCCTACCGACATCGTGGTGGAGCACCCCCAGAGCGCTGAGCACGGAGACTTTGCCACCAACCTGCCATTGAAACTCGCCCGGTCGCTGGGAATTAACCCCCTTGAGATCGCCCAACGGCTGGCCCCCCTGGTACGTCCGGACGATGCCATAGACAAGGTGTGGGTGGAGGCGCCCGGTTTCATCAACTTCTCGCTCAAACCCAGCTGGCTGGCCTCCAGCGTCGAGAGCATCCTGGAAGACGATGAGTCCTATGGAAACGTGCCCCTCGGAAAGGGAGAATCCGTCCAGGTGGAGTTTGTCAGCGTCAACCCGACCGGCCCGATCCACGTGGGCCACGCCCGCGGTGCGGTGTTGGGAGATGCCCTGGCGAACATACTGTCCGCCGCCGACTATCTGGTGACCAGGGAGTACTACTTCAACGACGCAGGGAACCAGATGGAGAACTTTTACAATTCTCTATACGTCCGTTACCAGCAGGCCTTTGACCGTCAGGTGGAGATGCCGGAGGGCGGGTATATGGGCGACTATATGATGGACATGGCCAGGGCAATAGCCGCCGAAGAAGGTGAGCGTTTCCTGAACATGCCCTCCACGCAGGCTGTGGAGGAGTTGGGGCAGATAGGCCTTGGAAGGATGCTCAAGGGCATCCAGGACAACCTGGAACGATTGCGGATTCGCTTCGACGTGTGGTTCAAGGAGCACACACTCTACGAAGAGGGACAGTACGAAAAGACTATGGATGCGTTGCGACAGGGCAACCACCTTGTGGTACGGGATGAAGCCACATGGTTTGCGTCCACCGCACTTGGAGAGGACAAGGATAACGTCCTTATCAGAGGCAGCGGTGTTCCCACATACTTTGCAGCAGACGTCGCCTACCACTACAACAAGTTTGTCGAGCGCGGTTTCTCCAGGGTGGTAGACATTTGGGGCGCCGACCACCAGGGCCACGTCTCCCGGATGAAGGCCGCGGTGGGTGCGTTGGGAGTCGATCCGCAGCGCCTCACCATACTCATAACACAGATTGTCACGCTGAAGAGCGGTGACCAGGTGCTGCGGGCCTCCAAGCGCACCGGGGATTTTATTACTCTCGAAGAACTCCTGGATGAGGTTGGAACCGACCCCTGCCGTTACTTCTTCCTGGCCCGCTCTCCCGACAGCCAGATGGACTTTGACCTTGAGCTAGCCAAGAAGGAGTCCTCGGAGAACCCTGTCTACTACATCCAGTACGCCCACGCCAGGATAGCCAGCATCCTGAACCTGGCCGGGGAGAACCGGATAGATTACCGCGGCGGCGACGTATCCCTTCTCACCGATCCGGCAGAACTGGCCCTCATACGCAGAATGGTCGCGCTCCCTGAGTTGATTGAGTCAATGGCGATTACTCTGGAACCGCACCATCTGCCCCACTACGCACAGGAACTGGCCACGGCCTTCCACTGGTTCTATCAGCAGTGCCGGGTGGTCTCCAGCACCCCCGGAGACGAGGCCATCACCAGGGCCCGTCTGAAGCTGGTCAAGGCCTCGTCCATCGTCCTTGGACGGTGCCTCCGCCTCATGGGCATGGAAGCCCCCGAAAAGATGTAGTCAGGGTCATGACAAAACAGCCAGTTGGTGGACAACGACCCCTGAGCCCTGGCCGAGCTGACAGCACCATAAGCCTGCGGACTGCCCTGTTCCTTATATCAGGGTTCATGCTCGTAGAGGTCATAGGTGGAATATTAGCAAACAGTCTGGCGCTTCTGGCGGATGCTGCACACATGGTCACAGACGCCGCCGCCCTGGCACTGGCACTGCTGGCAATTTTGGTTGCCGGAAGACCCCCCTCATCCAGAAGGACATTTGGATTCCACCGCACAGAGGTGCTGGCAGCCCTGGCCAACGTTCTATTCCTGTGGGCAGTATCCGGATGGATTTTCTACGAGGCCTATCAGCGTTTCCAGAATCCACCAGAGGTACAAGGCCCCATAATGATGAGCGTCGGCATTGCAGGCCTCCTCGTCAACGTCGCAGCCGCTTGGGTACTGCGACGCTCTGCGGGACACAACCTGAACGTCAGGGGAGCCTATCTCCACGTCCTTGGAGACCTGCTGGGTTCCATAGGTGTGGTGGTTGGCGGAATCCTGGTAATTACCCTTGGATGGACACTGGCCGACCCCATCTTCGGTGCGGTTATCGGACTCCTTGTCCTGTTCAGCTCCACGAGGCTGTTGTGGGATGTGGTTCACGTGCTGATGCAGGGCACTCCATCACAATTGAACCTGGACCGTCTGTGCGGACGTCTAGAGCACCTTGAGGGAGTGACCGGCGTCCACGACCTGCACGTCTGGTCCCTGACCAGCGGTTATGATGTCCTCAGCGCTCATGTCACCACCAGCACCTCTTCCCTCGAGCAGCGCCAGCATGTCCTGGAGCACCTGCGGGAAGTGGCCGCGGTGGAGTTCAATATCAGCCACGTTACAATTCAACTGGAGACGTCGTCCCAGGGATGCGATGAGACCCACCACGTCTCCCACCCAATGTCAGCCTGACCTCTGGTGGCCCGCGACTCGCATAGCCCTGGATTGGATGCTTCGCTTCGTTGAGACCGCTGCTCTACACAAGGTAGAGCAGCGCATGTGCTCATGGGTGCAGGGCACGCCCTGCCTAGCTGCCCGGCCGCCACGCTGGCTGGCCTTCGTGGAGATTGCCTTCGGTGAGTCTCACCTGGTCCGAGCCATCCGCGTTCATGGCGTATATCTGAAAAGTACCGCCCCTGTCTGACATGAACACTATCTCGGTTGCAGCGCCGGTTGCATCGGAAGAGTAGGCGGGGTACCAGTCCTCCGCCGAGTTGAACGTCATACGCCGCACGTTGGAGCCATCCGCGTCCATCTCGTATATCTGGGCATGACCGTCCCGCTCCGATGAGAAGACTATTTTCTGGCCGTCCGGAGACCAGTTGGCCGAAATCTCATCCCGGAGAGTATTGCTCAGGTTCACCTGGTTGGAGCCGTCCATGTTCATCAGGTAAATTTCCTTATTGTCGTCCCGCTCTGAAATGAACATTATCTTGGTGCCGTCCGGGGAGACTCGTGGAATGGTATCCGATGAGGTGTTAGTGGTGAGCTGGACCTGAGTGGTTCCGTTGGCGTTCATGATGAATATCTCGTCATCGCTGTCCCTGTCGGACTGGAACACAATCTGCGCACCTTCGTGAGTCCAAGAAGGGAACCCGTCCTGAGTCTCCGGGCTGTTGGTCAGGTTGGTCTGATTGGTGCCGTCGGCATCCATGACGTAGGCTTCCAGGTCTCCGTCCCGCAGGGTATCGAAGACTATCCTGGTGCCGTCGGGAGACCACTGTGGCGAAGCGTCGTCGGCTGCCGAAGTGGTAAGCTCAATCTTCCCGGTGCCGTCCGCGTTCATGCGCCAGACGTGCACCACTCCAGTGCTATCGCTCGCGTGATAGGCTATGGGCTGCCCCTCCAACGCCGTATGCAGTGGCGCGGCCTGGGGCGAGAGGTCTGCCGCCACGCTGCGTGTCATTGGGCTCTGCCCGCTGCCGTCGGGGTTCATGCGGAACACATCGGCGTCGCCATCCACCCACGATACATAGAAGATGGTGGCCCCGTCCGCCGACCACGATGGCTCCATGTCCTTCGCCGTCTGCTGCGTGAGCCGCTCGACCCCTGAGCCATCGGCGTTCATGACGTATATCTCGAAGTTCCCGTCCCTGCCCTTCTCGTCCCTATCGGAGTGGAACAGTATTTTCTGACCGTCGGGAGACCAGGAGGGAGAGCCATCGAAGGACTGGTTGTCGGTGAGGCGGGTCTGCTCCCCCGTGGCCACATCCACAACGTATATTTCGCCGTTGTCGTCCCTCTCCGATTGGAAGGCAATACTGGTGCCGTCCGGAGACCAGGTGGGGTTGAAGTCCAATCCAGGGTTATTGGTGAGGTTCACCTCACCCGTGCCATCGGCATCCATCAAGAAAATATCCCCTGTAACACCCCTAAATGACCAGAATGCGATCATCTGTCCATCGGGAGACCAGCGCGGAGACCTCTCCAGGGTGTCATTTTGGGTGAGGCGTGTCAGGGCAGTCCCGTTGGCGGCAATGGTGTATATCTCCCAGTTTTCGTCCCGATTGGAAGCAAAGGCCAGGGTGCTTCCGTCCGGCGACCAGGATGGGTCCCTATCGGAGGCCGGATTATCCGTCAACTGCCCATGAACGCTGCCGTCGCCGTTGGTCAGGAAAATCTCGTAGTTGCCGGTCGCACCCGATGAAAAGGCCGCGGCCGGGTTGCGAACAACGCCGAGGCGCACCGGCAGTAGAGGCGACCAGGCACCATCGGTTTCCACGGCCGGGTTTCGGGTCAGGCGGTACAGGCCTGTGCCATCGGGCCTTATCATATACAGTTCCTGGTTTCCCTGATGGCCTGAACGAAAGAGAATGGCGCTTCCGTCCTGCGCCCAGGCAGGAGCCCGCTGTATTCCCGGCAGGTCCACCAGCTTCACCTGGCCGGTGCCGTCGGCTCCTATGAGATAGATACCGAACTCTCCATCGACACTGGACTCGAAGGCGATGGTCTGACCATCGGGAGACCAGGCGGGTCTGAAGCTGACGGCTCCGTTACTGGTCAACCGCCTCACGTTGGAACCATCGGCGTCCATCACCGCCAGTTCCAGTGACCCATAGCGACTGGTGGTGAAGACGATGGAACCGCCATCTGGCGACCAGGCGGGATTGAAATCCCTCCCAGAACTGTTGCTCAAATTCACCGTCCCTGTGCCATCCGCGTTCATCACGTAGACCTCGTCATTGCCGCCACGATTGCTCTCAAAGGCGATGAGGGTGCCGCCCGGGGACCAGGCAGGACGTCCATCCTCGGCCGTATGGGCAGTCAAATTCCGCTGCGCCAGGCCGCTGGCCTCCATCACGTATATCTCTCCGTTGCCGTCCCTGAAGGACTGAAAGGCTATCAGCTTCCCATCGGGAGACCAGGATGGAGTCTCATCCCGCGCTTGGTTATCCGTCAGTCGATATACGTGGTTACCTGATGTTTCCATGCGGTATATGTCCGTATCGCCGTCACGATCAGAGGTAAAAGCAATGGAGGTGTTAGAGGGTACCGATGGCATATCCAGGGACGGAGACCCTGACCAGCGCGGGTACAGCTTCACCCCTCCGCTCTCCGTTATCTGGCGCTGTCCGCTTCCGTCCGCATTCATCACGAAAAGCTCCAGGGAGCCGTTGCCCAAAGCAGTGCCATATACCATCCTGGTCCCATCCGGCGACCAATCGGCAAATAGTTCCCCTTCCACGTTCTCGGTGAGACGCACCACGTTGCTCCCATCGGCGTCCATGACGTAAATATCCAGGTTACCAGATACATCGGAGTCGAATACGATCCGCTGGCCGTCGGGAGACCATCGTGGGTACTCTTCCGTGCTCTCACTAGTGGTCAAGCGCACCACACTGTTCCCATTGGCGTCCATGACGTAAATCTCATTGTTGCCGTCACGGTCAGAGATAAAGACAATTTTGCCCCCATCAGGGGAAAAATGGGGAGCAAATTCCGAGGTATCGTTATCGGTCAGCCGCGTCTCGCTAGTGCCATCGGCGTTTATGCTATATATCTCATCGTTGCCGTCTCTATTGCTCACGAAGACCAGCTTCTCACCCGATGGGCCCCAGGAGGGATACAGGTCTGACCCGCTGCTAGAGGTGAGGCGACTTTCCGCTGAGCCATCCGCGTTGGCAACATAAATGTCCCAGATAGACCCCAAACCTCTGGGAGATGCATAGACCAGTTTGGTGCCATCTGGCGACCGCTCCACCCAGGAGTTGGAGGTCGTTTGTCTTGGAAGAAGTCTCTCACCATTGCCCTCTTCATCCGTAGCAAACAAGACCGTTTGAGAGAAAAGTGTTCCCAGTGCCGAGTATAGAATCTCTTCTTCTATGGCTGCGACCGCGACGGGAAATTCTCCTTGCCTCAGCGTGGATATCACATCGACCAGGCGGTTGACGGAAACGGACACTGAGCCATCTACGCCGATGCCAACCAGACGGCCGTCCACATCCACCAGAGGGCCTCCAACACCTGCCGCACCTCCAGGTAGAACATTCATATCGGTGGTGACATAGCCTATCTCACTGGACAAACCCGTGATGAATGGCTGGAACAAAGGAGTTTCAATCTTCCCCACGTTTTCAGTAACGCTCCCTTGAAAGGGGAAACCTAGCGCGATCACGTCGTCACTGACCCCCAACGATCCAGAGTCCCCAATTGGGAGGCTGGGATATCCTTGGCCAGAGATGCTTACGACTGCCAAATCGCTCACACGGTCAACCCAGACTACAATGCCGGTCTTCTTGGCCCCGTCGGCCAGTTCTACCAGCACCGACGGATCATCACCGATTACTGTCCAGTTGGTAACCACCAGTCCATTCTCATCCACCAGTACCCCTGAGCCCTGGTTGTCCGAGCTAAAGACCCGTACCACCGTCTTTCTCAATGCTAGAACCGTCTCTGCATCAAAGGGATCAGGTGTGCTCGGAGTCGGCGTTGGCTGTGACGTTGGGGTTACCAACGGCGCTGGCGAGGGAATGGGAGTCAGGGTAGGAGTGGGAACGGCGGTGGCGGTAGGTACTGACGTAGGTGTGGCAGTTGACGTCGGAGTTGGCGTGGGACTGGGACTAACCGTGGGGGTAGGCGTAGTCTGGCAGGCGACGAGAGCTAACACCAGAACCCAGGTTGCCGGTAAAAAGGCCCTCCAGGGTCTCATGAAGTTCGCCAACCTCCCCAGGTTACAAAAAATCACAAAGGAATGATACGCTCAACCCAGAGCCGCTGACAACTCTTCCTCAACCTTGGAATTAAAGGGAATTAAAGGTAGGCATTGCATAGTAGGCGGTCTTTTGTCTAAAATGTAGCCTAGGGGCTCAGGGGGTGAGCCGACTGCAAACCACGGAAAAGCCTGCTCACCGTCTCCATAGAGGTAATATACCGAACCGGGGTATCAACCGCAAAGGAGGATCGCTCATGCAGAATCCTACGGTAGAGCAGTTGAGAAACATTGTACTCCTCTCCCATGGTGGTGCCGGAAAGACCTCGCTCGCAGAATCTCTCCTCTTCGCCACCGGTGCCATCTCCAGAATGGGGCGCGTAGAAGATGGCACTACCACCTCCGATTACGAGCCGGAAGAGGTGAAGAGAGGCAGCAGCACCCAGATATCCCTGCTCCCCTGCCTCTGGAACAACTACAAAATCAACGTCATAGATACACCCGGCTATGCCGACTTCCTTGGCGAAGTCGTTGCGGGACTCAGGGTGGCTGATGGTGGTGTGGTGCTGGTGGCCGCTCCTTCCGGTATAGAGGTGGGCACGGAGCAGGTTTGGGACCTCCTGGACAAGCAATCGACGCCTCGTGTTGTCTTTGTCAACAAAATGGACAGGGAGAACGCCGACTTTACGAGGACGCTGGATGCGCTTCAGCAGCGCTTCGGGCGCGCGTGTGTTGCCACACATCTTCCAATCGGCGCGGACGCCAGCTTCAGTGGAATCATAAGCCTACTCAGCACGACTCAGGACTATCCCCCTGAGATGGCCGACCCCGTAGCGGCAGCGCAGTCCACCGACCCCGTTGTCCAGGCCATCCTGGCCGACCCGGTTATTCAACTGCTCCTGGCCAACCCGACGGCACTCCAACTGCTTCTCAATCCCTCCGCCCAGGGAGTGCTCGCAAACCCCGTTGTGCCTCTGCTTCTGGCAGACACAACCGTGCAGCAACTGCTGGCAGACCCCGCATCGCTTCAACTGGTGGTCGATCCAAGGACTATGCGGCTTCTTGGCGACCCAACGGCTTTCCCCGTCATCCAGATACCAGTCCTGATTCACCGTGTGAGGACAGCCACAGGCACAGACGGCGACAAGATTTCCATCAACGAGCAGGTAACTACCACCCTGGCAGGCACAGATCAAGAACTGCCGGCATTCCCAAAGAGCAACGCGAATTTGGTAGTGGACAGGGGCGATAAGGTCTATCTTGAGGGAACCGAGGGTGGACGCACAGACGGTCTGGCCTTCCCCTTCGGCGTTGACAAGGACGTTGTGTATCCCACATGGGTGAGCGCCGCACGGCAGCCTCTGGACGCAAGCTATGTGTCCACCGAGCAGTTCCACGGCCTTGAAGTATACGTTCTCAAGATAGACGTGGCGGACCTTCTGATGCCGGCCGAAGAGGGCGACATAGGCCCCTACATGGTGGACTCTAACATCACCATCAGGGTGGAACCCCTCAGCGGCAGAGTCGTTGACGTTGAAGACCACTCCACGACGGTGAGTCTGGTCAGCGCCCCAGGAAGAAAGAGCACTCTCTTTGTCAGCGACATCGAATATACCCAGGAAACCGTGGATACTCAGATAGAGGCGGCCAAAGGCGATGCGAAGGACCTTCGCTTCTACGGTACCAGCCTACCGCGGCTGGCCATAGGCCTTGGCATCCTGCTGATCATCCTCGGGGCACTCGCATACCTGCAGTCCAAAAGGGCTGCGGCGCAAGCCGAGAGTTGAACGATATTAACCATAAAGGATTCAATGCCTAACCCGGAGTCAGCATGCTACAGGTAGTTGGCCTAATACGGGGGTTATACCGTGCGCTGTCCACCCTGGATGCGGCATTCAATGGAGGGACCGGGTTCCCTTCAACCGCCGCTTGAGGATACGACGCTATGGCTGGAAGCCCGGTCTGGGTTTCGAAACTCCGCACAGACATCGATATTGAGCTTGGTCTGAGGAGATAGTAGGGTTCATATCCCGCGATCCCAATTTAGTCTCCGGCTCATCACCTCGCTTGATGAATATTTTCACAAGTGTTAAAATCACATTGTCAGGCTGCCTTCAGCTTAGTGAGGGCCCCCAGAAATGTCGAGATAAGGGCGGAGCAGAGGACGGTTCCATGTATTCAAACTCTCCACACGGGAGCGGCTGAAGAGACGGAGGAGAGGTCCCGTCTTGCCAAGCAAACCCACTGACATAACAGACGATGTTCCTGAGGTTGTGGTACTCCGCCTTCCTCAGTACGTGCGCGCGCTTGGTGAACTGTTTAGACAGAAGGTGGTGGTGGTCAGTTCCCAGCAGTTGGGCATACAGCTTCAGATGACACCCGCTCAGATCCGCAAGGACCTGAGCTACTTTGGACGATTCGGTAAGCAGGGCCGCGGCTATCCCGTTGGCTACCTCCTTGGGGAGCTACGCCAAGTCCTTGGACTGGAAAGAAAGTGGAACAGCTGTCTGGTAGGTGTGGGACGTTTGGGCAGGGCCATAATTAACTACCCTGGATTCACGCCTGAGGGATTCAATGTTGTGGCCGCATTTGATACAGCCCCCAGCGAGATTGGGGAGACGATCGGCTCGCTGGTGGTGCAGCCCATCGTAGAACTGGAACGCACTATAAAGGAACAGGACATCCGAATCGGCATCGTTGCCGTTCCCGCCACAAAAGCCCAGGAGGTTATAGACCAGCTGGTGAGGTGTGGAGTTAAGGCTATCCTCAACTATGCCCCCACGGGCCCACAGGTCCCAGAGGGTGTGCGAGTGCGCAACGTAGACCCCATCCTGGCCCTTCAGTCGATGACCTATTACCTGAAGTCAGACTAGCAGGGCGTGCCCTGCACCCACATTTGGCTCACGGTGCGTTGGTCTGGCAAGTGAAGTCTATTCCCCAACTCGTGGTGAACTCGATGAAGTCGGGCTTGTCGAACCATACGAACTAAGGACGACTTGCCCTAGATACACTACGGTTGTGTCTGACCCGGAGGCGGCGAAGGTCTGGAGCGGCGACGCTGCACCACCTTCAGCCTGGCCTGAGAGCGGCGTATAGAGTTCACGGCTCTCTCCAAGTCCATATCTGAAGAGCGCATCGCCACTCGTTCCTGAGCCCTCTTCATTGCTTCTTGGACCCGAACTTCGTCTATCTCATCAGAGCGTTCGGCGGCGTCTGCCAGTATGGTGACCGTGTTTGCCATCATCTCCAGGAAGCCTCCGCTCACAGCCAAATACGTCTGCTCACCACCTTTACGAATCGTAATCTCACCGGGCAGCAGCACGGTCATCAGGGGCGCGTGATGGGGTAGAATGCCCAACTCTCCTTCAACCCCCGGAGCCACCACCACATCCACCTCGTCGGAGTAGACCACCCGCTCTGCTGTGATTATCTCAAGTTTCATCGGTGCCATAACTAGCTGCTCCCCACTATGGTTTCCTGACTACCTCATTCATGCTTATACTTTGCCGAGAATCATGTGCTTGGAGTCTAATTCGAACGTCTCACTGTTTCTGTTGATAAACACTTTCCACTCAGTTTTACCTACAGGCCTCATTGAATGACGGAAAGTCAGTTTATGACTGGACGTAGTGTAAAGCCTATTGTCCACCTTAGCTGGGTATTCAGCAACAACCAGTCCTATTACCTCAGGTGGCAAGTCAATGTTAAACTTTTTCGCCTCCGCAATCGCGCCCTCCAAGGTATTGCTATTCTTTAAGGTCTTCTGTCCATGAGGATACATTGAACCTAATTTAGGCCAAGTGACAACTTCCTTCCCATCCAGTCGCTTAACAAGTCTACACAGATAATGCTTACCACTCATGCTACCGCCTCCATCTCTTGCCTATTCACGATGCTCGGAAACTCTGCCCTAACAGGGTGCTGAAAAACTCCTTCGACCATCCCCCTGACCCCCTTCCTAGCCAGGAAGGGGGAAGGAATTATGTCTGAGGGACACCCTCAGACTCCCGGCAGAAGGGCTTCGCCCCTCTGTACTCCCCATTGCTTCATCACCCTGCTAATGGGGTTTTGGTATCTCAGGCACGGCGTAGACCACCGACACCGGCTCACCCCACGGAGCCTCCACATGCTGGCTGTGTATGGAGTACGCGCCCACCTCGGCATCTAGGCCCTGGGATGACCGTTCATCCAGGTAGGTTTTCAACCGCTCTTCCGCCTGAACTCCCACAAAGTGGACAAGTCCGCAGCAGCAATGCTCGTGGTTGGCCTCGTCGGTGCCACGTTGATAGCGTGCACGGGGTTTGCACCCACATGCGCAGTCATAGCGCACCTCGACCACGTCCGGCTTATTTCTGGGCGACCGTGCCATGAACTCCATTTTATCTCCCCCCTAGTTAGCCTCGGCCTTCATCTTCTCCGCGGCTTCCACCGCCTCTTCTATGCTGCCCACCATGTAGAAAGCCTGCTCTGGAAGATCGTCGTGCTTGCCCTCCAGAATCTCGCCGAATCCCCTCACCGTATCCCTAATGGAGACGTAACGACCTTCACGCCCTGTGAATATTTCGGCCACGAAGAAGGGTTGTGTTAGGAACCGCTGTATCTTGCGGGCACGGGATACGGTGACCTTATCCTCTTCGGACAACTCCTCCATGCCCAGAATGGCGATGATGTCCTGTAGGTCCTTGTACCTCTGCAGCACCTGCTGGACTCCGCGGGCCACCCGATAGTGCTCATCTCCCACCATAGCGGGGTCCAAGATACGGGAGTTGGAGGTGAGGGGGTCCACCGCAGGATAGAGTCCCTGCTCGGTCAGGGCGCGGTCAAGCGATATGACGGCATCCAGATGTCCGAATGTGGTGACGATTCCCGGGTCGGTGTAGTCGTCCGCGGGAACGTATATGGCCTGGAAGGATGTGATGGAACCCTTCTTGGTGCTGGTAATGCGCTCTTCCAACTCTCCCATCTCAGTGCCAAGGGTCGGCTGGTACCCCACAGCGGATGGCATCCGGCCAAGCAGAGCCGACACCTCCATGCCGGCCAGGATATACCTGTATATGTTGTCGATAAAGAGGAGCACGTCCTGGCCTTCTCTGTCCCTGAAGTACTCTGCCATGGTCAGGCCCGTGAGGGCGATGCGCAAGCGAACTCCGGGAGGCTCGTTCATCTGACCGAAGACGAGAACGGTGCTTTTAATCACCCCTGAGTCCTGCATCTCATGCCACAGGTCGTTACCCTCTCTGGAACGCTCGCCGACTCCGGCAAATACGGAGTAACCCTTGTGGACGTTGGCGATGTTGCGAATTAGCTCCTGAATGATGACGGTCTTGCCCACACCGGCGCCTCCGTAGGCCCCGACCTTGCCGCCTTTGGTGAACGGTGATACAAGGTCAATGACCTTTATGCCAGTCTCCAACATCTCGGCGCTGGACTCCTGCTCCTCAAAGGAAGGCGGCTCGCGGTGAATGGGCCATCTCTCTTCGGCATTCACCTCTCCCAGATTGTCCAGAGGCTCTCCAACGACGTTGAACAACCTCCCCAGAGAGGCAGTTCCCACTGGAACGGTTATGGCATCTCCAGTATCTATGGCTTCCTCGCCGCGCCTCAGTCCTTCGGTTGGGCCAAGGGCCAGGCAGCGCACCCAGTTGTTTCCGATGTGCTGCTCCACCTCCAAGACCAAACGCTCGCCTTCATTGTCTATCTCAAGCGCATTGTTGACCTCAGGAAGCTCGCCCTGGGGGAACTCTACGTCCACCACAGTGCCGATTACCTGAACGACTTTTCCTTTTGTTCCTTGTGGCATTATCCTCTCTCGCTCCTCTCGGCTTTCAGGAATGAATTACCCTTCAAGGGCCGCCGCCCCTCCCACGATATCCAGAAGCTCCGTGGTAATGGACTCCTGGCGCATCTTATTCATCAGCAGGGTGAGGCTCTGTATCATATCGTTGGCGCTATCCGTGGCGTTACGCATGGCGACCATGCGGGCCGACTGCTCGCTGCCTATGGATTCCAGGATGGCATGATATATCTGCATCTCCACGAAGCGCGGCAGAATGGAACCGAGCACCTGCATCGAGTTTGGCTCGTAGATATAGCCGCTCATCATGTTGGATTCCATCTGTACCGGCTCAACTGGAAGGAGCTTCTGCATGGTGGGCCGTTGCACCACTGTGGACACAAAACGGCCGTATGAAACGTAGACCTCGTCAGCATACCCGCTTTCGTAGTCCTCAATAGCCAGATGGGCAATGGGCAGGGTATCCAACAGAGTCGGACGGTCCCCCTGGTCTACAAAAACGGCCCGCACGTCCCGGCTGGAGCGTACCATGAAGTCTCGACCCTTCCTGCCAACCGGAATCACGCTTGCCAGCACATCATGATCCAACAGGAACTGCCCGGTAAACCGGTTCAGGTTTGAGTTGAGGCCGCCACAGAGTCCGCGGTCGGGAGTGATGTGGATTACCTCTATGCGTTTGACCTCACGGCGACGCAGCAGAGGGTGAACGTCGTCTCCATTATCCCCAATCTGGGCTGCCAGATGACCCATGAGCTCAAGCATGGTATCCGAGTATGGACGACCCGCCAGGAGCCGCTGCTGGGAACGCCGCATTTTGGAGGCAGCGATCATCTCCATGGCGCTCGTGACCTTGGCAGTGTTCTGCACACTGCGAATGCGGCGTTTTATGATTCGTATGTTAGCCATATTACTACCCTAGACAGATTACCATTGCCCTCTGAACGTGGCGGTGGGCCTAAATGCCTCGCTTCACGCAGAAGGACATTAGGTATCGCGCTAGTAAGGCACCGTCCTCTTGAATTCCGTGATGGCGCTGACAAGGGCTTCGGTAATCTCCGCGTCCAGCTCCCTCTTTTCCACGATGGACTTCAGCAGGTCTGCCTTAGCACCCTGCATGTAACGGTGGAAAGACTCCTCGAAGGCATTTACCTTGTCGACAGCCACATCATCCAGGTATCCATTGATGACGGCGTACATTATGGTAACCTGCTTCTCCAGAGACATTGGCTGGTACTGCAGTTGCTTCAGTACCTCTGTTATACGCTGTCCCCGCTCCAACTGGGACCTGGTGGCAGCGTCCAGGTCGGAGGTGCCGAACTGGGCGAAGGTCACCAATTCACGGTACTGGGCCAGGTCAAGGCGAAGACGGCCTGCCACCTGCCTCATGGCCCTGGTCTGGGCCGAGCCTCCTACCCGGGAGACCGAAAGACCCACGTTAACCGCCGGCCGTATACCGGCGTTGAACAGGTCGGTCTCCAGGTATATCTGGCCATCGGTGATGGAGATTACGTTGGTTGGTATGTAGCCGGACACGTCTCCGGCCTGGGTCTCGATGATGGGCAGAGCGGTGAGCGAACCCCCGCCGAACTCGTCATCCAACTTGGCCGCCCGCTCAAGTAGACGGCTGTGCAGATAGAACACGTCTCCGGGGTATGCCTCCCGTCCGGGAGGTCGTCGGAGCAGCAGAGATATCTGCCGATAGGCCCAGGCGTGCTTGGACAGGTCGTCGTAGATAATCAGAGCATCCTTGCCCTGCTCCATGAACTCCTCGCCCATTGCACAGCCCGCGAAGGGAGCAACGTACTGCAGAGCAGCAGGGTCGGCAGAGTTGGCCGCCACCACAATGGTATGCTCCATGGCTCCATGCGCTTCCAGTGTAGCCACCGTCTGGGCGACTTTACTCGCCTTCTGGCCAATGGCCACATAGATGCATATGAGATCGCCACCCTTCTGGTTTACTATGGTGTCAAGGGCTATGGCCGACTTGCCGGTTGAGCGGTCTCCGATGATGAGTTCCCGCTGCCCTCTGCCTATGGGAATCATGGCGTCAATGGCCTTGATACCCGTCTGCACAGGGAGGTTCACAGACTTTCTCATGACCACGTTGGGAGCCACTCTCTCCACAGGCCTGTTTTTCTCCGATTTTATCGCGCCCCTGCCATCTATGGGACGGCCCAGAGCATCCACCACACGGCCCAGAAGGCCCTCTCCCACAGGCACTTCCACAATGCGGCCTGTGGAGCGTACCTCGTCCCCCTCTTTAATCTGAGAGTCGTCCCCCAAAATGACCACGCCAACACTGTCCTCTTCCAGGTTCAGGGCGATGCCCATAATGTCACCAGGAAACTCCACAAGCTCGGTGTAGCGAGCTCCGCTCAGACCCTGAATACGGGCGATACCGTCTCCCACCTCCACCACGGTACCAACATCCACCATTGTGACTTCGCCGCCGAACTCCTGGATCTGGCGTTTGATTACCGATGTAATATCCTGTCCGCGAACTGCCATATTTCTACCTCTAGCGAGAGATTAGGGAACCACTCTAGTAAGCTGATCTACCCAAAGATTTCTTCAAGTCCCGGAGCCTGGCACTGGCGCTGCCGTCGATGAGCCTGTCCCCCACCCGTACCACCAGCCCAGCCACAAGACTTGCGTCCACGGTGGCGGTGAGCTCTATCTCCTTGCCAACCAGTTCGCCAAGGTAACGGGCCAAGCGATCCCGGTGTCCTGTTTCCAGAGGCACCGCGCTTATCACATACGCCTGCTCGCGACCTTGCTGTTGATCCAATAGTTTGTCATACTCCTCTCTAACAGAGGGCAATGCGTCTACCATTCCCCTGGAGATCAGAATACCCAGGAGATTATGCACCAAGGGGTCTAGTTCCGGTAGACCCTCTCGAACCACGCTCATCTTCTGAGAGAGCCTGATTTTCGGCATGCCCAAGAAGGCGACAAACTCCCTTTCCTGCAACGCTTCGTCCAGAGCCTGCAGGTCCGTCTGCCATCTCTCAACTTCACCCTTCTCCTGGGCTAGCTGGTAGAGTGCCAAAGCGTACCGCTTTGCTGAGGGCCTTCTGGGCATAATTACTCCCTAGTTCCCATTGATACTAGGACTCTCCTCAAGTACCTTCTCAATAATGTCCCTGTGAGCGCTTTCGTCCAGGGAGCGCTCTATCACCCGTTCCGCGGCCAGGATAGCCAACTCGGCGAAATGACGACGGACCTGGTCTATCGCTTCATCCCGCTCTCGCTGTATGTCATCCCTGGCGCGGGCAACGAAGGCCTCCGCCTCCTGACGGGCTTTTCCTCTCTCCTCCTCCCGGTACCGGTCAGCCATCTCACGGGCCTGGGCCAACAGGGCCTGACCTTCCTGACGGCCTTCCTCGAACCGCTTCTCCATTTCTACCTGCTGGACTGCGGCCTCTTGCCTCACCCGTTCCGCTGTCTCCAGTCCTTCTCTAATGCGATCAGAGCGCTGGTCCATGATACGCAGCACGGGTTTATAGGCAAACAGGTACAGCACCACCAAAAGAATGGTGAAGTTGACCAGATACACTATCAGGCTAGGGAGGTCAAACCCTAGGGCGGCGATTCCACCAGCCTCTTCTTCGGCTGCCAGAATAGAGAGCAACATGAGAACCCCTCCTTGTGGGCACGTTAGCGGGTTCCGTCGCTACGGTTAAGCCACCAGAGCCAGAATAATCGCGACGATAAGGGCATAAATACCAATGGCCTCAGCGAACGCGATAGCCAGAATCATGTTGGTTGTGATAGCCCCACTAGCTTCCGGGTTGCGTCCCAGGGCATTCATGGCCGCCGCACCCAGAATGCCGATGCCAATGCCGGGACCAAGCATCCCCAGGCCAGCCGCAAGGCCAGCGGCCAACAACTTCATGGCGTCAGGTGAAATCTCCTGCATAGCTACAGTGGCGACAATGAACGGTGTAATCATGCTACCTCCTTTGATGTTACGACTCTAAGTAAAGTTTACCCGCGCCCATCACTCCTGACGGGCGTACATAGCCATCAGCACTCCCAGGATGGCCCCCATCATCCCCAGCATCGCCAAGAACACCGCCAGAACGATGATATCCATACCAGTTTCACCTCCCTGATTCAGTTACTAGTGCGCCTCATCGCCGTGAGAAGCAACCGCCACCATCACAAAGGCCAGGGTAAGCCCCGCGAAGATGAGCGCTTGTATGAACCCGACCAGTAATTCCAGCCCGTAAAAGGGCAACGTAAATACGAATGAGATCAGGAAAGCCGAAATGAGCAGCACAATCTCCCCCGCTGTCATGTTGCCGAAGAGGCGGAATGTGAAGCTGACAATGCGAACGAAGTGGCTGATGAGCTCCAGGAACCCAACGAATATATCTATTAAGCCACTGAATATCTCAGGGAGCGAAAAACGGCGAAGGCCGCGGTAGAGCGTCCCAAAGCGCACGAACTCCCGCAGATACCCTATCTTGTGGACACGCAGACCCCAGTACTCCACAAACACCGCCGACACCAGCGCTATGGCCAGGGGCATGTTCAAGTCCGTGCCGGCGGATCGCAACAGGTGGACCTTATTAACCCCGTCAGGGCTGACCCACAGGCTCTGGTATATAGGAATGAGCGCCAACCATGCGTTGAACGAGACGAACAGGAATATGGTAGCGATTATAGGAAAGAAGGAGCGACCGTAACGCTGGCCTACTCCCGATTCAACGAAGTTGTACAGTGACTCGATGGCCCATTCCGCCACGTTCTGCAAACCCTTCGGCACCATCGCCTTCCGACGAGTCCCAACGACAAAGAAAAGTATCAGGACAACGGTGGTCACCCATGAGGAGAGCATTGCGTTCGTGACGGACAGGCCTCCCAACTTGAACACTTCTGGCGGCGCCAACTCCACATGGGGAGCAGGAAGGAAGCCTGCATCCCGACCCAAAAAGGCCGCCCCTATGGCTCCATTGATGAACCCAACAACTAACAGGACAACCACGCCGATGCCGAAAACAATGAGTATTCGTTTTAGCATTGGAGTCATTAAGGTTATTACCCTTTGTCCTGTTTAAGAAGAGGTACCATCATTTTATACACACCGTAAAAGGCCGCAACTGTACCCAGAATTACCCCTAACAGAGTGAAGACGGGCAAAGTACCCAGTTTCCCATCAATCCACAGCCCCCCCAAGAGACCAAAGATAATACTGGCAGCCACGTACCACCCCACCCCCACCAGTTGCATAGATGTAATCAGCTTACCCTTGTTCAAAGAGGCCACCAAATTTTGTGCATACTATCACATACTTTTTGTCTGGTCAACGCCAGGATCAGGAGATTCTCTTGCCCAAAATATCCCTCTCTATATGACATTCAAGCCTCCCGGCCCACCCACGCTCTATCGCCCACCTTCCGCGAAAGGTAAATCAGTGCACAAATAGTCTCGTGCTTCTATGGGTGCAGGGCACGCCCTGCCTATAGCTCCTTGAACCGACTCTCCCTGCGCGGGCGAAATACACGAGGCATAGCACGCACCATGCGAAGCCAGATGGGCGCCTTCAAATACCCGTCCAGAATCGTTCGGATACGTTGGGCTGCGTCGCCCCGAAAGACCTGGCCGTGGGCCAGGCAGGCTATGTCGAAGTCCAGATCAGCTATTCTACGCAGAGACTTTTCGTACAGCTTCATGTCGGTCTTGGGAAACGGCATGGAGGCACCGACGTACTCCCCAATGTTAACAACCATATCGCCCAGGAAAATGGTCTTCCGCGACTCCAGGTAGAAGCAGACGCTGCCTGGAGTATGACCGGGGGTGTGCATGACTCTCAACCCGCCCAGGATTGGAAAAACCTGCCCCTCTTCCAGGAACCCGTCGGCGACAACCCTGCGCAGAAAGGGAATTGGAAGGGGCACCGCACCGAAAAGGTTGAGGTAGGATACGAGGTTTTGTCCATGCCCATCAGGGGTGGTATCCGCCGGATGAGCCATGACCTGGACAGGGGTCAATGCCGTGAGTTCCACCACGCTGCCGGTGTGATCAGGATGAGAGTGGGTAATCAGGATGCGCTTCAGTTCCTCTACCCGTCGGCCTATCCCCTCAATGTACTCCACAATCATGTTGCCGTTCCCGGGATAGCCTGCGTCTATCAGGGTGAGGTCATCATCCACCAAAAGATAGACGTGCGACCCCTTGGCCTTCTGGATGTGGTGAATCCCCGGCGCTATTTCCACGGACTGCTCTCCCAGGCTCTAGCCATGCCCACAGCCATATAGGATCACTCCTCCAGGACGATGTTCCCGCTCTTTCCGCCCTGTTTCCTAACGAGCCGTATGCTCTCTATGTGCATGCCACGGTCTACGGCCTTGCACATATCGTAGATGGTGAGAGCGGCAACGCTTACGGCGGTGAGTGCCTCCATCTCCACCCCGGTCCTGGCCGTAGTCCTGGCCGTGGCGGTAATATGCACCTGGTTGCTCATGTCGTCCAGTTCCAGTTCCACCTTCACCTGGTCAAGCGGCAGAGGGTGACAGAGGGGAATGAGGTCCGATGTGCGCTTGGCCCCCATGATGCCCGCTATACGGGCCACCGAGAGCACGTCCCCCTTCTCCATCTCGCCCTTCTTGATAAGCTCCAGGGTCTGCCTCTGCATCACCACGGAGCCCTTCGCCACAGCCTCCCGCTCGGTCTCGGCCTTCCAGCCAACGTCCACCATCTTCACCTTACCCTGCTCATCGACGTGTGTGAGGCTATCTTGTTCTTTACCTCTCTGTCTACTCGACATTGCGATACTCCTCGTATCCCCAAATTCAGCTGGTGCTGAGGGCGGCAGAGCCTCGGATGTGCCTGCCATATCAGTGGCCAGCTTATCGGCGCGTTCGTTCTCAGGATGCCCCACATGCCCGCGCACCCACTGCCAGTTCACATTGCGCTGTCCAACCAGGGTATCAAGACGGTTCCAAAGGTCTTCGTTTACTCTTCGTTTCCAACCCCTGGTCATGGTATTCACAAGGTACTGGCTGTCGCTGTACAGCGTGACGCTTGAGCCCTCAGGGACGGTTTCCAGCCCCTTGATGGCGGCCATGACCTCCATCCGGTTGTTCGTGGTGCCGTCCTCGTGGCCGGATAGCTCTGTATCTTCGCCGTTGCGCCTGACTATGGTTCCCCAGCCGCCGGGGCCTGGATTGCCCAGACAAGAACCGTCGGTGTAGATTTGTATTTCTTCAGGCATTTGAATAGCACTCTCTTTACACCTATGAACATAAAAGCCGGGCCCGTTTTAGTGGGTCTCAACTACTACTATGCATAAGCAAACATTCAATAGGCACAGAGACCGCACTAGACCTCCCCTGCTCTACTTTCCACGCCCTATTTGATAATCTCAACTAGCCGTTGTTGCCTCGGGCCAAACTCGTGGAATTTAGTCAGGTCAGTCAATTGACTGTAATTTCTGAAAATCCAAGCGGCATGGGCATCAGGAAGGCTGCTCGCCTTAGCTGCTATGTGTCCAGCCAAGTCATTCAGAGGTCCTCCCTCTGCATTAGTAGTAGTTCCACAAACAAAGCATTTCATTGCACTGCCTGTATGTAAAGTGGGACGGCTAGTTGCCGTCCCGCTTATATTACATCTTCTAGCTTAACCACTCAATCTCAGCTAGTGGCCTGGAGCAGTGTTGCAGCCTCTTGAAGACATCAACCATGCCAGATTCTTTGCTTCGCTCAGAATGACATGGGAGCAAACTGCTCAACTTACCCGCCGATCTGGTACATCTCAACTTTTCTCTTGGGAGGCTCGGTCAGGGAGGCCCGTATCTCCGAGTACCTATCCATGCGCTGAGTCCATACGTCCGTTATCAAAGCCTCAAGCTCTTCGTCGCTTGCCCCTGCCCTCATTGGCCCACGCAGGTCACGTCCGTCCCCGGCAAAGAGGCAGGTGAACAGCTTCCCGTCCGTGGACAGGCGGGCACGGGTGCAGTCGCTGCAGAATGCCTCAGTGACCGATGATATGAACCCAATCTCCCCGCTCCCGTCCAGGTATCTGTAGCGATCGGCAACCTCGCCGCGGTAGTTCTTGTCAACAGGCTCCAGTGGCATCTCAGCGTTGATGTACCGTACCAGTTCTGCCGACGGGACCACCTGGTCCAGTTTCCAACCGTTGATGTTTCCAACATCCATGAACTCGATGAACCTCACGATGACATCCGTGCCCTTGAAGTGCCTCAGAAGGTCAAGGACCGTCTGGTCGTTCACGCCCTTCTGGACCACTGTATTCAGCTTTATGGGGTGCAGCCACACCCGTCGGGCTTCCTCGATGGCATCCAACACCTTTTTGACACCATAGCCGCGGCCGTTCATCTGGCCGAAGACCTCGTCGTCCAGGCTATCCAGGCTCACGGTGATCCGCTGGAGGCCTGCGTCCTTGAGGGCTTGTGCCTTCTGCTGCAACAGATAGCCGTTGGTGGTTAGCGTCAGGTCTTCTATACCCTCGATTGTGGACAGCATACCTATCAACTGTTCCACACCGCTGCGCACCAGAGGCTCTCCGCCCGTCAGACGTATTTTTTCAGTACCAAGACGCACGAAGATACGGACAAGACGCGCTATCTCCTCAAAGGTCAGTATCTCCTGCCGCGGCAGGAACTGGTATCTCTCTCCATATATCTCGGCGGGCATGCAGTACGGGCAACGGAAGTTGCACCTGTCCGTCACGGAGATACGGAGGTCTTTCAACATTCTACCGAAGACGTCTTTAATCATCTTGGGCTGCATATTCAACTTGTCTCGTTCTGAATCTGAAACTGCATTATGCTCCAAATACGCCTTGCCTAAAAAGTCGAGACTTAGCATGTCACCCTGAGCGGAGCGAAGGGTCTGGGGCAGTGGGGCTATTCTGAGGGACGCCGAAGCCCCCACCCCAGATTCTTCGTCGCTTTGCTCATCAGAATGACATTTTTGGTAAGGCCGCCACGATATGTCATTGCCATTCAACTATATATATCCTTGTTACTGCTCAACCGCATGTCCTCGCTGATGTTTTTCGCGCGACGTTTCGTGCTACCCGCTCACGGCCGCTCTTTTCAAATACGCCGCCGCTTTCCGGGCCGCACCGCCGCGGTGGCTGATGCTGTTCTTCTCCTCCATGCTCAACTCCGCCATGAGTTTTCCAAGGGAGGGTAGGTGGAATATGGGATCGTAGCCAAACCCGCCTTCGCCCTCTGGATTGAGGGCTATCACCCCTTCGCATGTCTCTTCGAAGAGTTCGATCGTTCCTTCGGGTTCAGCCACCGCTATGACGGAGCGAAAGCGCGCTCCACGCCTGTCCCATTCTATACCTTCCAGCTTGGATAGTAAATAACGCACCCGGTCCACATCCGAGGCTTCGGGGCCGGCATAGCGGGCAGACAGGACCCCCGGTTCGCCACCAAGGGCATCCACCTCAAGGCCGGAATCGTCAGCAATGGCGAGTAGGCCGCTGGCTGCGGCAAAGGCCCTGGCCTTAAGGGCGGCGTTCTCCTCAAAGGTGTGCCCCGTCTCCTCCACATCCAAGGATATGCCCTCTTCCTGTGGAGTGGTGAGGATGAATGGCACACCTTCCAGCAACACCACCAACTCCCGAGCTTTCCCGGGGTTGTTGGTAGCCAGAAGAAGCTTGGGTCTGCTCGCCCCAGTGGGGATTGGGTTCTCTCTAGACGGCAGAAAGCTCCTTTTCCATCGACGGGACGTATTTGCCCTGCCGCGCCGCGCTGGTGAGCTTGGCCCGGTGATAGAAGGCCTGCTTCGCCCGCTCCACGTTGGCGGCCTGACCGCTCCATGCCTTCAGCGGCGCTCCCTGGAGACCCCGGCCAAAGGAGAAGCTGTACTGCCATGGCACGCCGACAACGGCGGCCCGCTGGTTGATGGCATTCAGATTGACGGTTGCCTCTTCGTCGCCCTGGCCCCCGGACAGGAAGACCACGCCGGGAAGGGCCGCCGGTATCGATCGCCTGAAGCACTCGACGGTCTTCTCTGCAACCTCCCCAGGGCTTGCTCGGTTGGCGGCCTTGTTACCAGAGGTCACCATGCTCGGCTTCAGGAGGATGCCATCAAGGGCCACTCCCTGCCTCACAAGCTGCGCAAATGTCTCCTTCAATGTCGCCTCGCTGGCCTCGAAACAGCGGTCTATGGTGTGGTCGCCGTCCAAAAGCACTTCTGGCTCCACGATTGGAACCAGTCCGGCTTCCTGGCTCAACGCCGCGTAACGGGCCAGAGCGTGAGCATTGATTTCTATGCAGCGGTCGGTTGGAATGCCGTCGCCGATGGTTATAACCGCTCTCCACTTGGCAAAACGAGCGCCCAACTCAGCGTATTCCTGCAACCGTGCCAGGAGACCATCCAGCCCCTCGGTCATCAGCTCGGTGGGCGAGCCTGGGATGGGCTGTGTCCCCTTGTCCACCTTGATACCGGGAATGATGCCCTGGTCTACAAGGACCTTCACCAGAGGAGTGCCGTCGGCACCATTCTGTCGTATCGTCTCGTCGAACAGGATGATGCCGCTGATGAACTCGGATGCGCCCTTGGTGCGAAAAAGCATTTCTCTATAGTCGCGGCGGTTATCCTCCGTGGACTCCACGTTGATGGAGTCAAACCGTCGCTTGATGGTCCCGCCGCTTTCGTCCGCGGCCAGGATGCCCTTGCCCGGCGCAACCAGGGCCTGTGCAGTAGTGGTCAGTTTCTGTATGTCCAAGGTTACCTCCCTTTTACCAAAGAATCTCTCTCAAACATTGCCAGCCCGTTAGCTTGGATTGGGCTATCCGCTGATTATCGCTACGGTCTTCTCAACGACGTCCTTGTTGCCAAGGATCAACGGAGTACGCTGGTGCAGCTCCTCCGGCATTATGTCCATGATGCGCTGTCTCCCCGTCGACGCAGCGCCCCCGGCCTGCTCGGCAACATAGCCAAGGGGATTTGCCTCGTACATCAGGCGCAGCCTTCCACCGGGACGGTTGAGGTCAGCGGGGTACAGGAAGATGCCGCCTTTGAGGAGATTGCGGTGAAAGTCGGCCACCAGTGAACCGACGTAGCGCAGGGAGCAGGTGTCCCGCAGAGCGGTCACAGCCCGCTGTGTGGACTCGTCAAGGGTCTTGAAGTTACCCTCGTTGGTGCTGTAGTAGGGGCATACCTCCGGAATCCGAAGGTCGGGATGGGTGATGGCGAAGGAGCCTGTCTCAGGGTCAAGGGTGAAACCCTGCACGTTGTTGCTGGTGGCAATCACCATTATGGTACTGGAACCGTAAACGACGTAGGCGGCAGCGACCTGCTCGTTCCCCGGCCGCAGTAAGGAGTCTTCGGTGACCTGATCGCCGGCATTTCTGCGCCAGATTCCAAAGATGGAGCCGATGCTAACCGCCACGTCTATGTTGGAAGAGCCGTCCAACGGGTCCATGAGCACCATGTAGGAGTGCTTCTCATCGTCCCCGGCTATGACCGGCTTCTCAATCTCCTCGCAGCCAATTACGGCAACGCGCCCGCTGTTACGGAGGACATCCACGAAGATGTCTGAACTGGCCGTATCAAGCCGCTGTACTATCTCACCCTGGACGTTGGTCTCACCGGTGACTCCAATGACGTCAGCCAGGGTCGCAGCTTGAACCTGTAGGTGGATTTGCCGAGATCCCTCGGCGATGGCGGAGATGACAGCATCAAGGCCATCATACTGGGAATTGCCTCTAAAGGCCGAGGTAACGAACTCATTGAGGGTCTGCCGCTTTCCTGACACAGCCACGCTCTTGCACCCCTTCGCTGGCAACGATGGATCTCCCGTGTGAGCCTAAAACCAGGAGTGGTCCCAAATGACCTTATTACTAATTCTACCGTTGCACCCCCCCCACTGTCAAGAACGCGAGCCCCAACGAATTGACAAAGCCTGTGGGTCTAAGTACAATTTTCGTGCCACCGACTCGCGGGCAGCGGTGAGCCTAAATAACGCTTTGAGCGGGGAGCCGCGGGGATCGTGAGACCACGACGGCAGGACAACACTCCAAGGGAATCTGAGAGGCCTTCTCCAGGGCGGGGAAAGGCCTTTTTTATTGTGAGGCACAGCCTTGCATAACGCCATCACAGACGTGGCAGGCATTCAGGTCGGCCACTTCACCAACCAGGAAGCCGCAACGGGTTGTACCGTCATCCTCTGTCCTGATGGCGCCGTCGCAGGTGTGGACGTGCGCGGCTCCGCGCCGGGGACAAGGGAAACCGACCTCATGCGACCCGGAAACCTAGTGCAGCAGGTGCACGGCATACTCCTCAGCGGGGGCAGCGCCTTTGGACTGGACGCCGCTTCCGGCGTGATGCGATACCTCGAAGAAAAGGGCATCGGGTTCAAAATCGGGCCGGGAGTAGTGCCGATTGTCCCCGCCGCCATCATCTTCGACCTTGGGCTTATCACTCACCTCGTCAGGCCGGGGCCGGATGAAGGATATGCGGCCTGCCTCAGCGCTACGGAAGAACCTCCGCAAGAGGGAAGCGTTGGAGCGGGCACAGGAGCCACAGTCGGAAAGGTGATGGGAAAGGCGCTTGCTACAAAGGGAGGCCTTGGGACATCCAGCATCCAGTTGGGTGACATCGTCGTTGGAGCGCTGGCCGTGGTCAACGCCCTTGGCGACGTCGTAGACCCCGATACAGGACGAGTGCTGGCAGGCCCACGTGATCAGGAGAGCAAGAAATTCTTCCGCACCGTGGACATTCTCGCCGAGCCCCGCTCCGGCATGGACTTCCAAAACAGTCCAACCAACACCACGCTTGCCATCGTCGCCACCAATGCCTCTCTCAACAAGGAACAGGCCAACAAGCTGGCCCAGGTGGGCCACGACGGCCTTGCCCTGGCGGTACGCCCCTGTCACACCATGGCGGACGGGGACGTGGTCTTTGCCCTGGCTACTGGTAAAAGCAATAGCGAAGTGGACATGAGGCAGCTATGCTCGACAGCGACTCTGGCGGTGGCGCAGGCCATCGTGAGAGCCATAGAAACGGCCACGGGCCTTGGTGGAATACCCTCGGCCCAGGAGGCATTCCAATGATGGCTGGCTTCATAGCGCCCCGCCTGCTGGCCTGGGGAATGATCTCCGCTATCCTCGGCTTTTGGCTGGGCTTTTGGCTGGTAGTCCTCGCCTTCGTGTGGGAGACCCCCGTTATGATGCTCTGGGGCGCTGTAATGCTCGCCTTGGGGGCAGCCTTGGGGACAGCCCTTAGCGTTACTTATTATCTGGTCAGGAGCAGGCGTAGTGGACAGTAAGTCTCTCAGAGTGGGATTCATCGGTGCGGGACGGGCCGCCAATGTGCTGGCCGCTGGACTCCACGAAAAGGGGTATCGAGTGACCGCGGTTGCCAGCCGTACACCGGCGTCCGCGGAGGCCCTGGCACGGCGCATAGAGGGATGCACTCCCCATGCAAACATTCAAGAAGTAGCCGATGCCTGTGACCTGGTCTTCATCACAGCCCCGGACGACGCCATCGAGGCCATTGCCGGGGAAGTGAGGTGGCGCAATGAAACAGGAGTCGCCCACTGCTCTGGGGCCGAATCGGCCTCAATCCTGGAGGCCGCCCGACATCAGGGAGCGAGTGTAGGCTCCTTCCACCCCATGCAGACCTTTGCTTCGGCCAACCAGGGAGCCGCAATCTTTTCAGGTGTCGCTTTTGCCGTGGAGGGGTCTTCTCCCCTAATAGACACCTTGAAGGAGATGGCCAATGCACTGGGAGGGTGGCCCGTGGAAATCCGCCCGGAGCACAGGGCACTCTATCACCTTTCCGGCTTCCTGGCCTGCGGGCTGATGACCGCCCAGATAGGCCAGGCCGCGGAGCTGTGGAAAGTCATGGGCTACACCAAGGAGCAGGGTCTTGAGGTGCTCCTCCCAATCCTTCACGGCACCGTGGACAGCCTGGAATCCCAGGGTATCCCCGCGGCCCTCACCGGCCCCATATCACGGGGGGACGTAGGGACTGTGCGAAAGCACCTGGAAGCCCTGGAGAGCTACGCTCCTTCCCTTATCTCCCTCTATTGCCACATCGCCATTGGAGCGGTGAAAATGGCACGGGAAAAGGGAGGCATTGACCAGGTGAAGGAGCAGGAGTTTAATATTCTCCTGGAAGAACGGCTCGCAAGAGCAGGGACACTATTCGTAGGTTGAATTCACGCGACCCCTCAAAGGCGCGTAGGAGGTGCGACATGGGGGTAACAATCAGCGATATCAGGGAGATGAAGGCAAGGAAAGAAAAAATCCCAATGATAACGGCCTACGACTACACATCGGCGATGATAGTCGATGCGGCGGGCATCCCCGTAATACTGGTGGGAGACACGCTGGGCCAGGTCGTCCTGGGATACAACTCCACCCTTCCCGTCACCATGGACGAGATGATCCATCACACCAAAGCCGTGGCCAGGGGCACCAAGAACGCCCTGATCGTGGGTGACATGCCATTCATGTCCTACCAGGCCAGCACGACTGAGGCATTGCACAACGCCGGACGTTTCCTCCAAGAAGGCGGGGCGCAGGCGGTGAAGCTGGAGGGCGGAGTCGGCATGGCCCTCACGGTGCAGCGCATGGTCTCCTCCGGCATACCCGTGATGGGACACATCGGCCTCACGCCCCAGTCCGTAAACCAGCTTGGCGGCTACAAGGTGCAGGGCAAATCGCTAAAGGCGGCTGTGCGGCTGATGGAGGACGCAAGGGCGCTTGAAGAGGCAGGAGCCTTCGCCCTGGTGTTGGAGTGCGTACCGGCCTCTCTTGCCCGTCTGATAACCGAGCGGGTTGCGATACCAACCATCGGCATAGGCGCGGGCAAGTCGTGTGACGGCCAGGTGCAGGTCTTCCACGATATGCTCGGCCTCTTCACGGACTTCGTTCCCAAGCACGCGAAGCGGTACGCGAACCTGGGAGAGACCATATCCAGCGCCCTCGCCAAATACATCAGCGAGGTGAAGGACCAGAGCTTCCCCGGCAAGGAGCACAGCTACTACATCAAAGAAGAAGTGTTGGCAGAGCTACAGGCCCAAGTGCGCTAGCCCATGAGGCTTATCCACACCGTCGCTGAGATGGCATCGGCCCAGAAAGGGGTGATACGACCCCTCGGCCTTGTGCCCACAATGGGTGCGCTCCACCAGGGCCACCTTTCCCTGGTGAGGCGGGCGAAGGAAGACAACGCCACCGTTGAGGTGAGCATATTCGTCAATCCCGCCCAGTTCGGCCCGCGGGAGGACCTCAGCACCTATCCTAGAAACCAGGAGCAGGACCTTGCCCTGCTGGAAGAGCAGGGAGTCGACCTCGTGTTCCTACCACAACCGGACGATATATACCCCGCTGGTTTCGATACATGGGTGAACGTAGGGCGGGTCGCCAGCCGCCTGGAGGGAGAGGCAAGGCCCGACCACTTCAGGGGAGTCGCCACGGTTGTGTCAAAACTGTTCAACATCGTCAGGCCGGACAGGGCCTACTTCGGCCAGAAGGACGCCCAGCAGGTCCAGGTAATTCGTAAAATGATTTCCGATCTCAACCTGAGTGTGGAGATGGCGGTCCTCCCCACCGTACGGGAACCCGATGGCCTTGCCATGAGCAGCCGCAACGCCTACCTGAGTCTTCAGGAACGTCAGGCAGCCCCGGTCCTGTACCGCTCGCTACGTAGAGCGCAGGATATGCACACCGACGGGGTGCGACAGGCGTCGGCCATCAGAGAGGCCATTCAAAACATTATCAGTACCGAGCCTATGGCCCACCTGGAGTACGTCAGCATTGCCAGCCCTGAAACCCTGGACGAGATGGACACCATCCAGGAGCCCACCCTGGTGTCCCTGGCAGTACGAATAGGAAAGACGCGCCTGATAGATAACGTTGTTCTGGGAAACGGGGGCCTGTAGCCTGTGAACCGACCAACCACGAAGCCCAAGAACAGCGCGGACAGTGGGCTGACCACGCGGCGAGGGTACTTGAAGTGAAGATTTTGGCCATCAATGACGACGGTGTTTACGCCCCCGGCCTGTGGGCCGTCGTAGAGGCGTTGCAGGATGTGGCGGAGGTGGTGGTGGTTGCACCGGACCGTGAACAGAGCGGCGTTGGCACCGCCATAACCCTCAGTCGGCCCATACGGGCCACGGAAGTTGTGCCCCTGGTGGACGGAATCAAGACCTACGCCGTGGAAGGGACGCCCGCGGACAGCGCCATACTCGCCCTGGAGTCCCTCGTCGAGGGGCCGGTAGACCTAGTTGTTTCTGGTATCAACCAGGGTTCCAACATGGGAAACGACGTTTTTATCTCCGGCACCATGGGCGCGGCCCTTCAAGGGTTCTTCCGTGGCATACCCACCATAGCGATCTCCGTAGCAGCCTTGAAAAATCTGCACTTTGCCCCGGCGGCCCGGGTGGCGCGGCTTCTCGCCCAGGGCGTGGCCGATGGCAAGCTTGTTCCGCCCCTGCTTCTCAATATAAACCTCCCAAACGTACCCCTGGAAAAGATAAAGGGAGTGTCTCTAACCCACCTTGGACAGCGCACTTACATGGACGTGGTCAAGGAGGGGGATGACGGACGGCGCAAGTACTACTGGATCACTCGTGAAAGGCCGGGCTGGGTGCTTGAAAAAGGGCTGGACATCTGGGCTGTCCGCCGCCGTCGCATATCCATAACGCCCATTCATACCGACCTCACATCCAACACAATCTCCAGGGAAATCAGGGGCCTAACCAGGGATATCAGGCAGGCATTCCGGCCCTAGCGGCCACTGGCCCATCGCCTGACTTTCTGTTCCCGAGATCACGCTGCTCCTTCCCAACGCCATCCACCTGTTAGCATTGTCCATCGCGTGTGAATATACGCGCTTGTAACGCAAAAAAACAAAAGAAGAATCCATTCAAGAAGAACCGACGTATATATAGTCAATGCCATCGCATGTCGCGGTGGGCCGGCCAATATGCCGTTAATCTTCAGTCCCATTTGTTTTGAGGAGGACAATGACTGCACGAAAGCGATTGCTTAAACCTGCCCTGATACTAACCCTGGTTGCCACACTCCTGTTGGCAGCATGTACAGGCGACACTGCAACCCCGACATCGCCACCCACTTCAACCAGCGCTCCGACGGCTACATCACCCGCCCCTACGGCCACCGTTCCGAGTACAACCGGCATTACTTTGGAGACCACTTCACGCTCCACACTGGGGCCTCTATTGATAGATGCCAGCGGCAACACACTCTATCTCTTCACCAAGGACGAGCGTGATAAGTCCAACTGTTCCGGCGGTTGTGTCGACAGGTGGCCCCTATTGCTGACCGCCGATGTTCCATCAGCGGGAGAGGGCGTCAATCCAGACCTGCTTGGCACCACCTCCCGCGAGGACGGCTCAATCCAGGCAACCTACAACGGATGGCCTCTCTACTACTTCGCAGACGACGAGAGACCCGGTGACACCAACGGCCAGGACGTAGGTGGCGTATGGTTCGTCGTATCTCCGAATGGCGGCCCCATCCAGACCAGTGCCGCTATCAACGCTTCTGACGACCCAGAGCTCGGCACCATACTCACAGATGCCAGCGGCCGCTCTCTATACCTCTTCACCAAGGACGAGTCTCAGAAAACAACCTGCTCCGGTGGTTGCGCCGACAAGTGGCCTCCGCTCCTGACCGTTGACGACCCCTCAGCAGGAGAAGGCGTCGACGTCAATCTGCTGGACACCATCTCCCGTGGAGACAGCGCCAAACAGGTGACATACAACGGATGGCCTCTCTACTACTTCGCAGACGACGAGAGACCCGGTGACACCAACGGCCAGGACGTAGGTGGCGTATGGTTCGCCGTTTCTTCGACGGGAGCGGCCATTATGGAACCCAGCGAGGACATGACCTCCTCACCAACCGCTACATCTGCCCCAACGGCTGTAGCACCCAAGCCCACGCTCTGTTCGGAGCCGTCCGGTTCTCAGAGCGTCTGCTTGAGTCCAAGCAAGGACAACACGCTGTACAAAGATGATTCCGGCTCTGTCAGCAACGGTGCGGGTGAGCACCTGTTTGTGGGAAATAACATCACAGAGCAGAGCCGCCGTGCGGTCATCGCATTCGATATCGCAGGCAGCGTACCGGAGGGATCGAAGATTACCGGCGTGAGCCTGGTTATGAATATGTCAAGGACTGTCACGGGAGAGCAGACCATCGATCTGCATAGGCTGCTGGCTGACTGGAGCGAGGGCACTTCAAACGCCGCCGCAAACGAGGGGAGAGGCGCCGATTCCACAACGGGCGACGCCACATGGATACACCGCATGTATGACACCGATAGCTGGGAAACTCCCGGCGGAGATTTCTCGGCCAGCGCAAGCGCCGGCATTCCTGTCAGCGGCACCGGCAACTACACGTGGGGATCTACGCCTGAGATGGTCGCCGACGTCCAGGCATGGCTCGATGACCCATCGAGCAACTTTGGCTGGTTGCTCAAGGGCAACGAGGTAGACTTCCAAACGGCAAAGCGGTTCGACAGTAAGGAGCGTATTTCAGAGGCTACCCGTCCGGTGCTGATAATAGTCTGGGAACCTACGTCTCAGATGGATGTAACGCCGTCTCCAACGGCCACCGTTCCGGTTTCAGCCCCACCGACCGTCGAGGCAACCATCGCAAGTTTCGTCCTTCCGGACCTCACAATCACCGTAGGCACCACCGTGACCTGGACCAACGCAGACGGCGCGCCACACACAACCACCTCCGGGACCAACGGGCAGTTCGACGGCCTTGGGTGGGATAGCCCAACGCTGAGCACAAATGAGACCTTCAGCCATACCTTCACCGAGGCAGGCACCTTTGCCTACACCTGCGTCATTCACCCATCGACGAACGGCACCGTGACGGTGACTGCCGCGTCCGGCTCGTCAGGCGAAGACTACTAGTCCAGCATGACGGCCGCATAGGGTGCAGGGCGAAGGGGAGGAGGGGGTCCCTTCGCCCTGCTATATCCCAGCCGAAGGGACATGCAGACCTGTCCTCACCTCAGTCAACGTTGATTGCGGGCTTGTGCCACGATTACGTTTCGCCTAAGATAGGAACTGCTAAATTAAGAATCAAATAATTTGACAAATAATTTGGAGGATGCATGTCCGTAATCCGCATTGGCCACACCCCAGATGCCGACGACGCCTTTATGTACTATGCCATTGCCCACGGGAAGGTGCAGGTAGGCGACTACCAGGTAGAGCACGTGCTGGAGGATATTCAGACCCTCAATCAACGTGCGCTTCTGGGTGAGTTGGAGGGCACTGCCATATCCACAGGAGCCTACCACACGGTTGCAGACAAGTACCGCATCATGCGGGTTGGCTCATCCATAGGCCGTAACTACGGGCCGATGGTTGTAGCCCTGACCGAGCGTGCAGGCCTACAACTGAGCGGGGCACGCATCGCCATTCCCGGCGAGCACACCACGGCGTACCTGCTTCTACGACTGTACGCGGAGGGCTTTGAAGCGGTGCCGATGGCCTTCGACGCCATTGTCGCAGCCGTTCAGGAAAAACAGGTGGACGCAGGGCTTCTCATCCACGAAGGGCAGATAACCTATGGCAGCCTTGGACTGGCAAAGGTGCTTGACCTTGGAGAGGCTTGGGGAGAGGACACCGGTCTGCCAATTCCCCTTGGACTGGATATGGTGCGCCGCGATCTGGGGGAGACCTTCGCAACCCAGATGGTGGATGGTCTAAGAGAAAGCATACTCTTCGCCTTTGAGCACGAGGACGAGGCACTGGAGTACGCCATGCAGTTCAGCCGTGGCACCGACAAGGAGACCTGCCGCCGTTTTATACGGATGTACGTGAACGAGGACACTATGGACCTGGGCGATGAGGGGCAGAAGGCGCTGGAGACCCTTTTCGGCAAGGCCAAGGACAAGGGCATAATCGACACCCTGCCCCCGCTGGACATGATCTAATCCGACTCCAAGCTTACTGACCCCAATCTCGCTAACTTGGGTTGGAACGCTGCAATACAGCCTTGATCCGCGACAGCAGTTCGCTGATCCCAAAGGGCTTCACCATATAATCGTCCGCTCCAAGGTTCAGGCACTTGGCCTTATCCGCTGGGTCTGCCAGGGCACTGAGCATGATAATGGGTACGGTGGACCGCTCCCTGATTCGACTGCATGCTTCAAAACCGTCCATCTTTGGCATCCTAATGTACATGATCACCAGGTCTGGAGAAGATTCCTCCACCGCCATGACCGCCTCTTCGCCATCAGTCGCCTCCGTGACCTCAAATCCTTCACCACTGAGCCCCGCCTTCAAAACCCTGCGAATGTTCGGTTCGTCATCCACTACTAAAATATGCGTTTGGCTCATTCTCTCACCTTCTCCCTAACAGCACAGGGTTATCATTATCCTTCAATAACATGGCAACAACATGGACTCATACGGGCGCTTCCTGCCCTTCACCAGTCGTAATTGGTATTTCGATTATAAAGGTTGAGCCCTTGCCAGTCTCGCTCTCTACCCGCAACACCCCCCCAATGATCTTGCACAATACCATAACATATACTGAGTCCCAGCCCGGTGCCTTTCCCCACTTCCTTGGTCGTGAAGAAAGGGTCAAATATCCTGGCTTGATTCTCTTTCGATATGCCAGGCCCGTCGTCGGTAAAGCTTATCCGTATTTTCTCGTCGACCTTCTCCGTCTTGACCAATAGCTTTCCCCCACCGTGGGCTTCAGACATAGCCTGTTCAGCGTTGACCACTATGTTCAGGAACACCTGCTGCATCTGGTGAACGTCAAACCAGGCATCGGGCAGATCGGGTTGAAGCTTCGCTTCCATCTCTATGCCGCTTACCTTCATCACATAGGCCCGCATTTCCAGGGTCAGTTCAAGAGTCTCGTTTATCGACCGTGAACTCTTCTCAAATTTGTGCTCTCTGGCAAAGGACAGAAGGTTCTGGACAATCTTCACCGCGCGTAACGCCTCATCCTGGATGATCTCCAGGTCTTCTCGCAGGGTCTCGTCTATCTCCCTCCTCATAATCAACTGGCTGGTGCCCCAGACCCCGGTCAAAGGATTGTTCAGTTCGTGAGCAACTCCGGAAACCAACTGGCCAATTCCCACCAGTTTCTCGGATTGTGTTAGCTGCTGTTGAGTGGCCTGGAGGTTCTGGAGAGCCGCCTCCAGTTCTTTTGCATGCAGGGCGCTTTCCTCCTCCGCCTGCTTTCGTTGGGTGATTTCGCTGATATTTTCGGCCTGGAGGAGGGCGTTCTCGATGAGCACGCCCATCCTGTCCACGATGGCCGCCAGTAACCCGACTCGCTCAGGAGTAAAGTGGTCATTCTTACTCGAACTGACACCGACCGTTCCCAATGATTTGTCGCCAGCTTTGATGGGCAGTATCGCCAGGGACCTCACGCCTTGCGCTATCGTCTCAGGGGCGGCCAGACGATGGGCAGGGTAGTCATTTATTATCATGGGCTCGCCTCGGCCAAGCACATCCTCCCAGAAGCCTTGACCATATGGGATTACGTGCCGAATCACGCGATCCTGCGGTTGAGACTCCGCTTGGATCGCTGCCACGAGGCGCATGCCTTGCTCTTGGTCATCAGGCATACTGAAGGTTACTTCTTCCACCTGGGCCACCTCAGCCAGCAGGTTCAAGACCAAGGTAACTTTCTCCTCAAAGGTGCCTGGTTGGACTAGGGAACGGCTTATGTTGAAGAGTGCCTCCAACTCCTTTGCGCACTGGGAGCGTTCCTCCTCTGCCTGCTTCCGCTCGGTGATATCCTGGATCAGAGCCAGAGTAGATGGTTGTCCCTTGTAAGAAATTGGCACAGCCACAGTGTGCACGGTACGTACTTCCCCATCCATTCTGAGGATCCTATTTTCGTTGGACATAGGCACTGGCTCTCCCCGCTGCCGGGCCAGAACACGCGCCACCATTTGCTCTCTATCCTCGGGCGCGATGAATTCCCCAATGTCATTCCCAATAACCTGAGAAGCATCCGAAAGGCCGTGGATATCCAGGAAGGCCTTATTCACAAAGATGCGTTTTGCGTCTCTGTTGATTACAATTCCTTCGGTCACGTTCGCCACCACAACCCTATGGAGTTCTTCGCTCTCCCTCAGCGCATTCTCCGCGTGCTTACGCTTCGTGATGTCCACTGAGAGTATGAAGAGTCCTTTGGGTACTGCCTGGATGCTGAGATCAAACCAGCCTCTTTTTCCATCCGGGTAAGCGAATTCGTTCTCCATATGGCTGGATGTGCGGGCTTCCATGCATCCCCGAAGCATCGCAAACATCTCAGTTTCTTCAATGCCCGGATATGCCTCCATCATGGTCTTTCCCAGCAGATACTCCTTCGTTGTTCGACCTTGTAGTGCCGTGGCATCGTTGACATACAGATAACGCCAGTCAAAACCGATAATCTGGCAGCCCTCCATCATATTGTCCAGCGTATGCCGGAATCTCTCCTCGCTTTCGCTCAAACCGGCGTTGGTCTTGTTCAGTTCAACCTGCTGCCGATTTATCCTTCTCCACCCGCCCCAGACAATAGCCACCGACGCTACGTACAGAACAGTCAGGCCTCCAACTGTAAGACGTCAGCGATTTTGGACACTTTTTGAGGCCTAATAAACCCGAGAGATTTTGGGGTGGTAGAGGCTCCTTCAGAGGGGTAGATTAGCCCTA
>JAQBZZ010000046.1 GCA_027622595.1 Chloroflexota bacterium | reverse complement strand
CTTCACCCCAATCTCTCTGGTCCCGAAGTGTCCAATAAGTGCTGACACCCTACACTATGGCACCAAGGACTGGCAGACCCCGCACTGGCATGAAGCCCAACTTCATTGCACGGGTAGACCCTACTATTGCAGCCTCAGCAAGGCAGGCCGCTCGGTCTACGGGTAAGCGAGTGGGTGTGTGGATAGAGGAAGCGATTCAAGAGAAGATTGAACGAGAGAAGGGAGACGCATTATGACTACCACAGCCATCAGCATGTCACTGAGACAACTGGCCAAGGTGCTCGGCGTGAGCCAGCCGTTTCTATCCCAAATACGGGCTGGCAAGAGGCCGTTACCGAAGTCACTGCAATCCAAGTTAGAGGCACTTGGCGCTTATCATTTGCTTATCGGTGATAAGCAGAGGGAGCCTCACTCAGAGCAATCGGGGTGGGGTGGGGGGTATATAGCGGGGCGTAGCGTAGCTATGGTGCCCAGGGAGGGAGTCGAACCCACACCCCCTTGCGGGGAGCGGATTTTAAGTCCGCCGCGTCTACCCTTTCGCCACCTGGGCCCGGAACCCGTTCTGAAGCAGAAGGGCAGAAGGATGAGTTGTACTCACTCTCTGCCCTTGGTTTTTACAGTTGGAGGCGACGGGCGGATTCGAACCGCCGAATAGAGCTTTTGCAGAGCTCCGCCTTAACCACTTGGCTACGTCGCCCCAGCTAGGGCATTATACCATCTTTGGTGCCGAGGAGGAGACTTGAACTCCTACGGGTTTGCACCCACAGCCCCCTCAAGACTGCGTGTCTACCAATTCCACCACCTCGGCAATAGGAACCTTTTTGTGGCAGGAGTGGGAGGATTCGAACCCCCGACCTGCGGTTTTGGAGACCGCTGCTCTGCCAGCTGAGCTACACTCCTACACTCAGGAATTATATCTGAAAAGCGGCCTTTGTGGACACTCGGGTCGACACAGGTTACCTGATTGACAACACTTTGACAACATTGCTATTTGGGTTGCGCTTGCAGCAGCTTTGAAAACCTCGCAGTGGCCTCCTCCTGGATTCCTGGTAAGACGTGGCTATGAGTGTGCAGCGAAATGCCGACACTGGAGCGTCCCAACCACCTTCACCTTGTAACGCTTCGCGAATGACTTTCATCTGTTCCTGTAGTTCGTCGTCAGCCTCTAGGGCGCTTCTCACGTACTCCGATAGTGAACCCGAGCAGTGGGAGAGGTGGCGAGAGCAGATTCTAGAGGGGAGGAAGGCGAATCCGCCTCTCTCCAACAGCCGAGACTCCGGAATGATCCCAGAGCGCTTTCACCCTATTCCTCTTTGGCCTCTCAATTGGAGTTGACCAATTCAGTAGAGCCAGGGCGACTCTTTAATGTCCACTACCGTGGTGACCGTAAGGTCTGAACGCCGCTGCCTCCGCCTCGCCATCGATTTCTGTTTGGGTCAGGTCACAGGGGTTTCTCAATGTGCTGGTTAGAGCTAGCCGATATAAAGGGAGGAAAATGGTCAGGTCTATCACGTCATGTTATGCTCGCGAAATACACGGGGCTGTGCCCCCGCGTAACCATATCTTGAATTCAAAGTGTGCACGAATATTGCACCAGGAAAGCACAAAGAACGCACCAAGCTTGCACGAGGAACGCACTAGGTCAACAGGCGTACCCATGCTCCTAACACGAACAACACTTCCATACATTACTATGATCGTCTCGTGCTGCACTACCTGCACTGCTCACCTGGATGGATGGAATCTGTCTTCTGCGCTCAGAAGACAGCCCTGCTTCTGAGCGCAGCGGCCTTGGGTACCCGCCCATGTATCTATATGCCGAACCTGGCCCTCTGGCAAATTCAGCCCCGATGCCGGCGCGGATTCTATGTTCTTGAGTCTTATCCTCAGAAGCGTCACAATATGCGATGTCGTCGAGACTCTGAATACAACTAAAGCAGACGCGGCCGGGGAATACAGACGCCGCCACTTAGATTGAGGTATAGCGTGAGCGTGGTTACGGGATTGGTACACATCATCTTCGGTGCAGGAGGACTGGTGCGCAACGCGGCGGCGGGAAGGCTGATGGAAGACTTTCTCATTGCAGCCGTGGCTTCCGTCCTGATGATCCGGCTCTATCTCCGCCTAACGGGATACCCTAATCTGGGTGGAGATCAGTTGCACATCGCCCATATGCTTTGGGGCGGTCTCTTCATGCTTGTGGCCATATTCTTGCTGCTGGGCTTCCTGAACAATTCTGTGCGGGAAATTGCGGCGATAATAGGGGGCATTGGTTTCGGGACATTTATTGACGAACTTGGTAAGTTCATTACCCAGGACAACGACTACTTCTACCAGCCGACCGTCGCCCTGATTTACATGGTCGTTGTCCTGCTGTACCTGACAGCTCGTGCGATTGACCAGGCACGAGCGCCCACGCCGCGTGAAAACTTGCTCAACGCCTTGGAGTTGATCAAAGACTCGGCGATCGGTGACCTGGCTGGGCCCGATCGGGAGCCGGTTCTGCATCTCTTGGAGCAGACCGATCCGGAGGACCCGCTGGCTAGGGCGTTACGGGCGGCCCTGTCGGATGTGCGGTTCGTGCCCGCGAGCAGGAGACCTCCGCTGGCCCGCTTGCGGGAAATAGCAGGCCTGATATACCAACGGCTCCTCCGAGAGCCGTGGTTCACCGGAGCTGTTGTAGCCGTGCTCCTGATTCACTCCATTACCACATTCGCGCAGAGCGTGGCGGCGGTGCAATGGACGATCGGGCTTGGACTTTGGCTTGGAGGCGGAGGAGTATCGCTCAGTCTTCTCATTCGGTTCCGGAAACGGTGGGACCCGAGGACTGGCAGTCTTGGAACTGTGTTGCTCCTCATGATCGCGGCGCTGACAGCCTGGGGTTATACGGTCAACCTTAAGGAAGAACCGCTAACTTTTGTCGAGGTGGGCAAGCTTCTATTCCCCACGGTTTCAAGCGTGCTTGTAGCTATTGGTGTATTCAGCATGCCCCGCTCACGTCTCAATGCATACCGCATGTTCCAGCGTGCTGTGCTAATCTCCATCCTGCTGACTCAGGTTTACGCCTTCTATAACCAGGAATTCGTAGCATTGGGAGCGCTTATGCTCAACCTGCTGATACTTGGTGTTGTTCGCTATCTCATATCGGTGGAAGAAGAGCAGTTTCACTACCCACGTTGAGGTAGAGAGCGTCTGTTTTTCTTATGAGCCAGGTGCCCCTGGATTTTGATCACATCAATTCTTTCCAGCGTTAATAGCGATTTCTCCATTTCAGGATTGCAACCTAACTTTGCTCCCGTAACCAACTCTGGTTAGGCTGATATGAAATCGGCGGACAATTGAACTTTAGCCGGTACGACGTACTCAACCCCGATATGTTCAGAGCGGTCCAGCTCACCAATATAGTGGAGGTCGCTTGATGACAGCCATTCGTAACGAAGCCCGGATTCTTCTCGGGATTTATTGCTCACAATGGACTGGTGGGCCTGCTCATTCAGAGACAACGCTCGGTCTCCTGTCTTACATATTCGCGTAGTTCCTGAGGGAGCGGGGCCAACGAGCCGGGGAGTGCATTCTCAAATATTCTCTCAGGGCGTGATGTGGCAGGTATCGTCGCACTCACTCTATGATCTGCAATTACCCAAGCCAAGAGTGCTTGGCCCCATGTCTTTATCCCATACTCAGCCAGCGGTGTTAAGTCAGGTTGCTGCTTGAGTTCCTTGACGTACCTGCCCTTTTTCAGGGGCTCCATTACCAGAACACCGATGCCATGATCTTCAGCGACAGGGAGCAGTTCAGTTTCACACTCCCGTTCCATAACGTTATATGGAACCTGAACCGTGTCAACACGCGACGATTTCATCAGATTGATTATTTCCGGATAGGCTTCGTGAACCATGGCTGTCACACCAACCATGCCGATCCTGCCTTGGTCTTTCAGTTCCTCCAGGGTGCTGAGGTGGGTGCGCCAGTCAATCATGTTGTGGACTTGATATAGATCTATGAATTCGGTATCAAACAGCTCGAAGGACCGCGCGATCTGTGCATCGCCTGCTTCCTTACCTTCGCACCTCACCTTGCTGGTCAAATAGAACTTATCTCGCTTTCCCGCCGTGGTGATCCCCACAACTTTTTCAGCATCTCCATACATAGATGCGCAATCGATGAGATTCACCTGGCTTTCAACGCAGTTCTCGACTATCTGCCGACATGTGGAAATGTCACTCTCTGATGTCACGTCAAAAGTTCTGAGAGTTCCTAGACCAATAACGGAGACGTCCAGGCTACCTAATTTGCGATATTCCATTGCTCATCTGCCTCCTGCATAACATACGTAAGTCAGTGCCATTTCGAGGTCGTCGTTTGCGGTCGCATGAACTATTGCATGTACTCGGCCGAAAGTCTCGGTCTAAGTGTTCCACGCAGCCGTTTGCCAATTCTCATACGAACTGGATATGTCAAGGTATCAGTAGGAGCTTGCCAGTGGTCTGACGTCCCTCCAGCTCGCGGTGCGCCTCTGCCGCCTCTGCCAGAGGGTAGGTCTTGTGGATATTCAGTTTCAGTTGACCTGAAGCTATCCAGCTAAGGACATCGCTAGCCCTTCTGAGCAACTCTTCCCTGGTAGCTGTGTAGTTATTCATACTCGCCCGAGTCAGGACCAGGGAACGCGCACCAAGTATCCCTAAGTCGACAGGAGGTATTGGCCCACTGGACCCGCCGTATAACACCATCCAACCGCGGCGACCCAGGCACGTCATGCCTTTGGCAAATGTGTCCAGGCCCACAGAATCGTATATTACCTGAATGCCTTCTCCGGCGGTGTCTTTGTTTATCTCTTCAGCGAAATCCTCGCGCGAGTAGAGGATTACCTTATCTGCCCCCATGCTCGTGGCCAGGGCTGCCTTCTGTTCCGTTGAGACTGTGGCGTAGACATACGCGCCCTGCATCTTCGCCATTTGGATTAGCAGCAAGCCCACGCCGCCAGCTCCAGCATGGACAAGCGCTTTGTCCCCAGATTTCAGAGGAAAGGCGTCGAAGGCTAGGGCATGAGCAGTCATGCCCTGCAGCAGTGCAGCGGCAGCCGTCGAGGCTTCGGTTCCCCCAGGGAGCTTGATGGTGCGGGCCGCTGGCGCAAGCGCCTGCTCTGCGTAGCCGCCAATTACGGATGAAGAGCCGACTAGGTCACCGACGGCGAATTCCGTTACACCTTGTCCCACGGCGGCCACTGTACCGGCTGCCTCTCCCCCAGGGATTGGTGGCTGTTGGGTGGCTAAGGGCCCCTTCCTCCTCCCAACATCCATGTAGTTGACTCCGCTGGCTTGGACATTGATTAGGACTTGACCAGGACCTGGAACTGGGTCTGGATATTCCTCGTACTTTAGAACCTCAGGTCCGCCGGGCTCATAAACGCGGATTGCTTTCATCATAGCTCCTTCAATTGGGCAATTGGGCAGTTGGGCAGTTGGGATTTCATCAAGAGAAGCGTTCACATTTTAAGCGGAAACTCTCCTATTTGAAAGCGGCAAATGGATGAAGGGAAGAATGCAGAGAACTGAATTGTAACCAATCGAAGAGCCCTAAAGAAGTTGAGCGTGCCGTATGATCGTGCGCCAGTGGGCAATCTTTTCGGAGCCACTGCATAAATCTGTTCGCTAGTCTGGGCTAGATGGCTGCCCTTCTGGAGCAGTGGCAAATCAGGAGGAAATGAGAGAATCTTCTTGAGCGATCCCTTGCGCTGTCTCCAACTAAGCGTATCGTATTGTTATGTTGACTCCATTATCTGCCAGAGCCAGGACAAGTTCCACCGGAGGTTAGCGAAATGGTGGATCGTCATATTGCCCAACAGCGCGGAATTTAGTTAGACTGAATCGCAAGGCTTCTAAGCTATGATGAGTTGGATTAATCAACACTCTTTCCTGATTCTGATGGTTGCAGTTTCGATACTAGCCGTGGTAATGACATCGGCCATAGGCCGACCGTGGCTGCGCGGCATCGTCCTTGGAGCTGTTGCAATCACGGTAGTCGTGGGCTACGTGGCTCTTGCTACCGGGACTAGCACCCATACTACTGAAGGGTCAGTAGTTGCCACGCTAAACAGCGGGGTACCAACGCTTCTAGAATTCTACTCCGACTATTGAGCACTTTGCCTTGCAGCGAAGCCCATCGTAGATGGGCTAGAAGAGGAATTGAGTGGGAGGGCACAGGTTATACGTTTGAACCTAAGCGAAGATATAGGAGTTAAAATCGCTAGGGAACTTGGCGTCTATTCCACCCCCACATTTGTAGTCTTTGATAGCGTTGGTCAGGAAACGTGGCGTAGGGCGGGCTTTCCGAGTCGGTCTGCCATCCTTAGAGCAATCAGTCCCAATGGGTAATCATGTTTGGCAGGAAGATGCGCAGTTTCGCTTCCCAATCCTACCTTGGTAGCCGAGGCCGGGAGGCTGGTACAGAACTTGCCAGAGTTGTGGGCGCAAGAGGAGCAATACGACCCCAACAACGATGGTTGGAGTGGCGATTTTGATGGCAATCGGGATATCAGGCTCACCGAAGAACGCATCGATGGAATAGTAAGCACCGTAGCCTACTACGACTAAGGAGCCCACAATCACGAAGAGTCCATGCAATCCTCTTCATCATCCCACCTCCTTGGGTCTCTGGGGGTCTCTGCCCTGTGAAGTCCCCCTTTGAGTTCATGGTGGAGGCGGGGGAGGGTCAGGTGTTCACAATTTGCAGCGCACCGTCTCGGTGAGATTATCGGGGTAGACGGTTAGAGTCCACTTAGGTAGACCTAAAACATTCCGGATGGTACTGTGTCTATCTGGCATGTGAGCACATAAGAGAGTGCACGCCTACCTCCCCACGTCTCGTACGAGAAAGTTCCGCCATGAGACGGTGAATCCGACCAGTATCATAGCCATCATCAGCCAAAGCCCTGTCCAATATATCCCTTGGGTCACAGGATTCCCGACCTGGCTGAAGACTGACATATTTAGCACCCAATCAGGCCAACTCAGGAGCGGCCCGATCTGCACCAACAAGAAACTCGTCACTGCTATGACACTCATTACGCCGACGGCAATGCGTGGCCTCCATGTGGCAAGTGCGGTGCCTCCGGCGGCGAAGCCAAGAGCGAATGGCAGCATAAGTAACGACGCCGAAATAACCCTCCCAGGACTCACATCTATTCCTTGTGCCGCGAGTGTTCCGACCATTACCGTACTGGACGTCAGAATGAGAGTAAGTGAGGCGATTGCGAGCATCAGGACACGCTCAACCAGGACCCTCCAACGGCTGATTGGCGTGCTCAATATGATCTCCAATCGGCCATCGGTATCGTCCGAGGCCCATCGGCTTACGACTGTAATGACAAAAGCCGCCAGTATAAGTTGCATCAAATTGAAACCAGAGTAGCCCAACATTGCTTCGTAAACGTTGTCATTGCCTTGCAGAAGGATCTCCAGATAGGGGGCCAGAGAAGGGCTGTCCACCATGAAGTCCAGCGCCGACTTGGCGAACGATCCGATAAATGCGGCCATCACAACCGTTCCAATTGTCCAGGAAGCGAGTGAGAGACGTTGTTCATAGATGTCGGCCACGACCGGAATTCTTAACAGAAGATTGGTGGAGGGCGTGTAATCAGCTGGCCGCAGCAGTGTGCGTCGTATGAGTGCCGAGCCGAGGTCTCTATGGAGGAACATTTTGACGGTAATGGCCGATAGAGCAATCGCGGTCGCAAATAGGACCACAATTCCCGTGATGTCCGCTGCTCCCCCCGGCACCATCGGATTGGTCTTGTCAAACCATGAGAAGGGTGAGAGCCACGTCAGTCCGTCCAGTCCACTGAGGGTACGGCTCATGCTATTCAGGAAAAATAGGCTCAGAACAACCGAGACTCCAAGACCCGTTGCTCCACGGCTATTTGACATGATCTGTCCCGATAGCATCCCAACCCCGAAGCAGGCCCAGGTCAATGCGAACAGGGAAAGCACCTCGGCAGATACGGCGGATACTCTTAGCGAATCATCTGGAATCTCTGGAATTCCACCTGCCGCCGAGCCGAGCATAGTCGCCACCAATATTAACAACACGGGGATTGCCGCGGCAGCCAAAAACCCCACTGTGCTGAGCACGATAAGCCGAGTCCGTGGAATGCCTGCCGCCAGCCACTGTTCCCAGTTACCATGATCTTCTTGACCACGAGTAGAGCCTGTGCCAGCCATAACGCCCCATATGCCGAACATCAACGAGAACAGGCCATAGGCCCTCCAGTGCACAAAGCCTCCGAGCGTATCTATACGTTCAGGCATGGGCAATAGGTATGTAAATTGTCGGCCCAGAATCTCCATAGACCGGCCAAACGCCGTCCGCTCTGCCACGGTATCTCCGGCAATCTGCGGGAATGCACCGGCGTTCGCAAGGGCGAATACGGCTCCAATCGCCGCCAGCGTGATCATGCTGGTCCGATGGTTTCGGAATGCGATGCGTGTCATAGTCGTCGCGGCAGAACTCATGCTTTATTGCTCCTTCGCATTGCTCGCCTCTCCGACTGGTTCATCGTCACGGTAGTACAGAAGGAATATCTCTTCCAGGCTGGGCTCGCGGCTCACCAGGTTGAGCACCTCGTGACCGTTGATGGCCCCCAATATCGCACCGAAACTGCCGCGCAATGTGCACGCGACATGATTCCCGGTCACAACGACTTTCTCAACGCCGTCTGCGGCCTCAAGCTCTGGGATTGGAGGTGCAGAGGCAAAATCTATCTCGACCTGCCGCACCTGGAGCGCACGTACTTCGTTCAACTCCTCCACTTGGACGAGGCGACCGTTCCTAATGATGCCAACGCGGTGGCAGAGATGCTCCACTTCCGACAGGATGTGGGATGACAAGAACACCGTGACGTCTTCCCGCTGGACTTCTCGTACCATCTCATTGAATTCTTGCTGGAGCAGAGGATCGAGCCCGCCAGTGGGTTCGTCCATGATGAGCACTCGTGGCCGATGCATGAACCCCAGTACAATCGCCAGTTTCTGCTTGTTGCCCCGTGACAGCTCCCGGAATTTCCTGCCCAAGTCGAGGTCGAATCGCTTTGCCATCTGTTCAACTAGAGAAGCGTCAATTCCACCCCTCAGTCCAGCAATGCGAGCTACCACTTCGGCAGCGCGGAGTCCTCCAAACTGAGGCAGCTCCCCTGGGACGTACCCTACATGCTTCTTGATCTCGATGGACTGGGCATGCGTGTCCATCCCCAATACATTCGCTGAACCAGCCGTCGGAAATATCAGCCCCATTAACAGCTTAATTGCTGTCGTCTTCCCAGCGCCATTAGAGCCTAGGAAGCCGAATATCTCGCCCTTGGTAACTTCCAGGTCGAGGTCGAACAGTCCCCTGTCCAATCCATAGTCCTTGGTCAAACCATTCGTCTGGATCGCCGTATCCCGTTCCAATACTGGTTCCTCCACAACAGTGGTGTCTTTGATGCCATGCTATCGAAGCATTTAATCTCAGCATATCACAGGCGAGTTACCTCTTACTCCCTCACAGAGAGGATCCGCCGCTGATTGCTCAGAGATGCCATACCGTTCCTGTACCAATTCCAAGCATCGCCGTCGGCGGGCCGGGCTCAGAAGTTTCCCCGTGCTGTCTCCTTTAGGATATGGTTATCCACTGTCAGGTCGGCCACCGCACGCCTGAGACGGGCGTTCTCCCCTTCCATACCCCGCAATCGCTTCGCCTAGTCCACTTTAAGTCCGCTGTACTCCCGCCGCCAACGATAAAACTGTAAGACGTCAGCGATTTTGGACACTTTTTGAGGCCTAATAAACCCGAGAGATTTTGGGGTGGTA
>JAQBZZ010000045.1 GCA_027622595.1 Chloroflexota bacterium | reverse complement strand
AGGTCGACGTTGAAGCCCCCTGCCAGGCTGATGATCACCACGGCGATGGCCAGCGCCGCATACAGGAATACCGCCAGCGCAGCGTCCCCGGGCATCATGCGGCGCGCACGAAGCTGGTCTATTGCTACCGCGGCGATGGACGTGGCCCCAAGGGCGGTCAGGGGCGGAAAAGTCTTGGTGATGAGGCCGATGGCAACACCCATGAATGCCACGTGGGACAGGGTGTCGGCGATGAGGGCAAAGCGGCGCAGTACCAGGAACATTCCAAGGGCAGGGGCCAGTGCGCCCACCATCGCGCCGCCGATGAGGGCTCTGACCATGAACTCGTATTCGAAGATGGACGGCATGGCTTCAGCGGTGCTCGTGAAGTGCATCGTGCATTAGGACGTCTACCGGGAACCCATAAAGCTCGGCCAGTTCCCGCTGGGTCAACGTGTGGGTCGGCCCGTGAAACACAAGGCTCCTGTTGATGCAGGCCACCGAGGTAGCCTCTCGCATCACTGCGCCGATGTCGTGGGAGACAAGAAGAATGGTCATGCCAAGCTCACCGTTGAGCCGACGCAGCAGAGTGTGGAACTGTTCTTGCCCAGCGGCGTCGATGCCCGCAAGAGGCTCATCCAGTATGAGCAGCTCCGGTTCCCGCACAAGGGCGCGGGCAATCAGTATACGCTGCTGCTGGCCCACGGAGAGAGACGTAATACGACGGCCTCTCAGGTCGGCGACGTCTACGGTTTCCATGGCCTTGATCACAGCGGCCCGACCGCTTGAGCGCCAGACGGCGATTGGGTCGAAGCCACGGTACAGGCCCTGGGCAACGACCTCCTCGGCGGTGGCGGGGAATCGGGTCTGTACCCCCTCGGTGGCCTGTGGCACGTAGCCGACGCGTCCCCATGAGCGAAATTTCGCAGGGGTCTCTCCAAAGAGGGCGACCCTGCCGCGGCTGGGCTGCGACAGTCCAAGGGCAAGCCGCAGCATGGTGGTCTTGCCGCCCCCGTTTGGCCCGAGGATAGCGGCAAACTGACCGCGCTCAAGGGCAAAGGTGACATCCTCTATTACCGGCTCCCCGTCGTAGGCAAACCAGACGTGGTTGAACTCCAGTACGGGGTCGGGCGTTTTAGCCTGAGTGGTTTCTTTGCTCATCTTTTACACTCAAGGGCCAGGCGTAGGTTTTCGAGGTTGTTTTCCATGATGGAGAAGTAGTCTTCCCCACTCTCGGATTCGTCTGGTGTCAGGCTCTCCAGGGGGTGCAGTGGCAGTAGCCGTGCGTTAATCTCTCTGGCCAGGGTCTCGGCGTACGCGGCGCTGATGATAGGCTCCACCATTACGTAGCTCATGCCTAGTTCCCGGATGGTGTCTGCGATGCGGGCAAGGTCTGCCGGCCCTGGTGCCGCCTCTGGAGAAAGCCCTGAGATGGGTATCTGTTCCAGGCTATAACGCTCCGCCAGGTGACCAAATGCCGCGTGCGACGTAACGAAGCTGTCAAGGCTACAGTCTGCTAAACCTTCAACGAAGGTCTGGTGGAGGGACAGAAGTTTGGTCAGCAGTCCCGTGGCGTTGGTGGCGTAAATGGCTGCACCGTCGGGATTGGCGCTGGTAATGCCGTCCCTGATGAGCTTCACCAGTTCAATCGACTTGAGTGGGTCCAGCCACACGTGAGGGTCTATCTCTCCCGCGTTGCTCTCCTGCTGCCATTCATAGCTTGCTTCCACGATGAGGCGCGGCCCGCCGCTGCTGCTTATGGTCGACAGGGCTCGGTCGATCCACGGCTCAAGGCCGGAGCCGTTGTATACGATAACGTCTGCGGCCTCCAGCTTGCGGATGTCGGCAGGCGTTGGTTCAAAGGAGTGGGCTTCGACACCCGGCTTGAGCAGGTTCGTCACGGAAACATCGTCCCCTCCAATGCGTTGGGCAAAGTACTCCAGTGGATATAGCGTGGTGACCACGGACGTCTTTGTGTCGTCACTGCCTACGCTGCAGGCAACCGACACGATGGCTATGGAAGCTATGACAAGCGATATACTTAAGCCTCGCCTGCTATGTTTGATACTGTGTATCAGCAACGGCCGCAGCTTATCGATTGTAGACTTCAATGAAAACCTCATGGCTTAAATTTTGCCTGAATGTTTTAAGAAGTATCCAGGCAGTCCTGACAGGTGATGTAGAACTCCATACGGTGCCCGACGATCTTCCCTGGAATGTCGGCTCCGATGGTACGCAGAACTCGCTCCACCGAGGAGTCCCTGAACTCCCCCACAGTCCCGCACATTACGCAGACGGTGTGGTGGTGGTGCTCGCCGCGGGCAAGGCTGTATTTTTGCCCGCCGTTCGGCAGCATCAGCTTGCAGACGACGCCAGCCTCCAGCAGGAGTTTTATCGACCTGTACACCGTAGCACGGCCTACCCCCGGAAGCTCAGCGCACACCTCCTCGGCGCTGAACCCCTCTTGCTTCTGGCCAAGCAGGTTGACAACCTCACGCCTTGGCCGCGTGACGCGATACCCGCGGTCTTCCAGGGTTGCAAGGAGGTCGGGATTGGCTCTTGCGGAGAGTGTCATGATACACTGTATCAGTTTCTGTTGGCTTTTTGTCGAGTCATGGCTATGGAAACAGAGACATAGTACCATTACGCATAATGGCGGTCAAGCCTATTCCGTTCCTGTACGCCTGTGCTATGCTAGAGTAGACATGGCTATGGATAGCGACGATACCAAGTACTGGGTGGCCTTTTGCCGAATACCAACCATCGGTAGAGCAAGGTTTGCTCTCCTTGAAGGCTACTTTGGTTCGCTGGAGAAGGCCTGGAACGCCGGAGCCGACGAACTAGCGGCCGCTGGTTTGGACCAGCGTTCGGTGAAGGCCGTCCTCTCCCGCCGCCCGTCAGTGTCTCCGGATGCCGAGATGGAACGATTGGCGCGTCTTGAGATAGACGCGTTCACCATTAGAGACCCACGTTATCCCAGTCTGCTCCGCGAGATATACGACTACCCTCCTGTGCTGTACGTAAAGGGAGAGATGCTGCCCGAAGACGGGCGTTCCGTGACGATCGTGGGGACGCGTAAGACTACCGCGTATGGCAGGGAGGTGGCTCACCAGATCGCGGGAGACCTGGCAAGGAACGGCGTCACTATTGTCAGCGGCCTTGCCCGCGGTATCGACGCAGTGGCCCATCGTGCTGCTCTGGATGCAGGGGGGCGCACCCTGGCCGTCCTGGCAAACGGGCTGCATACGGTGTATCCTCCTGAGCATGCGTCCATGGCCAGGGAAATAACCCATAGAGGCGCCCTGATAAGCGAACACCCACCGGGCGTGAGCCCGGAGGCGAAGAACTTCCCGCGCAGGAACCGTATTTTGAGCGGACTCACTCCCGGCACAGTGGTCGTTGAGGCGGGTGAAAAGAGTGGCGCCCTGTGGACGGTAAGGCACGCGGTGGACCAGAACAGAGAGGTGATGGCCGTTCCTGGAAGCATCCTATCGCCAACAAGTAGAGAGTCCAACGGCCTCATCCAGGACGGAGCAAAAATGGTATTGGACTACACGGACGTTCTGGAGGAGCTGAACTTCTCAGCCATGGGCCAGCAGATGGAGCTTCATCCGTTGCTTCCTCAGGATGACCAGGAGTCTAAACTGCTGACGTGTATTACCTATGAGCCGGTACACATAGACAGTATCCAGAGGGCTTCAGGCCTGCCGGTTTCCGCGGTGAGCAGTTCTCTGGCTATGATGGAGATAAAAGGGCTCGTGAAGCAGGTGGGCGGTATGAATTATATAAGGACGCGGGAGGCCCCGGCGGAATACCAGGCTTCCAACAGGTGACGTTATATGGCTAAGAATCTGGTTATAGTTGAATCCCCGGCCAAGGCTCGGACCGTAGGACGGTTCCTTGGTGATGACTACGTTGTGCTGGCCTCCATGGGCCACGTGCGGGACTTACCCCAGAAAGTGCTGGGCGTAGACGTGGATAAGGACTTTGAGCCCATCTACGAGGTGCTCAAGGACAAGCAGAAGATCGTACGGGAGATCCGTCAGAACTCGAAGGGCGCGACGACCATATATCTGGCCACCGACCCGGACAGGGAGGGTGAGGCCATAGCCTGGCACCTGGTACACTCGGCCGGGCTGACTAAGAGGAACCTTAAACGGGTGGTGTTTCACGAGATAACGGAGAAAGCCATCAAAGAGGCCTTTAAACAGCCACGGGACATAGACGTGAACTTGGTGAACGCGCAGCAGACCCGCCGAATCCTGGACCGTCTGGTGGGTTACAAACTAAGCCCTCTTCTATGGAAGAAGGTGGTGCACCACTATGCCAGGACAAAATCTCTCTCCGCCGGCAGGGTGCAGTCGGTGGCCCTGCGGTTGGTGGCCGACAGGGAACGGGAGATATTGGCGTTTGTGCCAAAGGAGTACTGGAGTATTGAGGCGGAGTTGGAGAAGGCCTCGCAACCCGTCGGCAGCTTCACGGCCAGCTTTCACTCCGAGCAGGGTGAGAAACGGAAGCTGGACATTATCGCTGAGTCACAGGCCGTTAGTCTTGTCGATGACCTGAATGGGGCGGCTTACTGTGTGACCCAGGTCAAGAAGCGCCAGATCAAACAGCGGCCGGCGGCCCCGTTCACCACCAGTTCTCTTCAGCAGGAGGCGTGGCGCAAACTCCGTTTCCCAGCCAGAAGGACCATGCAAATAGCCCAACAGCTATATGAGGGGCTTCCGTTGGGCGACGTAGGCTCAGTCGGTCTCATAACATACATGCGGACCGATTCCACCACCGTTTCCTCCGAGGCCCTTCAAGAGACGCTGGCCTATGTCCGCAAGCGGTATGGCAGCGAATATGCCCCCAAATCGCCAAGGGTGTATACAACCAAGAGCAAGGGTGCGCAGGAGGCTCACGAGGCCATCCGCCCAACGTCGATCGTCAGGGACCCCGATGGACTTGTGCCCTATCTGTCCAGGGAGCAACACAGGTTGTACGATCTCATATGGAAGCGCATGATGGCCAGCCAGATGGCAGATGCCCTGCTGGACTCCACGTCTTTGGACATAGCGGCCATCGCCCTATCCAAGCGTGTCTATCTGTTCAAGGCTTCCGGCAGCGTGCTCAAGTTCCCAGGGTTCCGCGTGTTGTACATGGAGGACCGGGACGACTCTTCGGCGGATGGGGAGCAGGGCACATTGCCCAATCTAAAGGAAGGGGATGTTCTGGGTTGCCTTGGCATAGACCCAAAGCAGCACTTTACTCAGCCTCCTCCCAGGTACACCGATGCCTCCCTCATCAAAATGCTGGAGGAGGAGGGCATAGGCAGGCCAAGCACCTATGCGCCAACCATTTCCACCATTCAGGACAGAGAGTACGTCTCCAAGACCGACGGACGTTTCAAGATCACGGTCTTGGGGTCTGCTGTGTGCGACCTGCTGATCCAGAACTTCCCGGACATCATGAACGCGAGCTTCACTGCCAAGATGGAAGCGGATCTGGACGATATCGCCATGGGGCAGCGGGAGTGGGTGCCAGTTCTTGGGGACTTCTACGGAGGGTTCAGCAAGTCCATAGACGAGGCCCTCAACGTGCCCAAGATGAAGGTCCCTGATGAACTGACCGACCAGATATGTGAGCTCTGTGGAAACCTCATGGCGGTCAAGATGGGCCGATTTGGTCTATTCCTGTCATGCACAGGCTTCCCGGAGTGCAAGAGCAGTAAACCCTACCAGATACCAACCGGGGTTAGCTGCCCCAAGTGCGGTGGCGACATGCTGCAACGGCGGGGTAAAAAACGCGGGATGGTGTTTTACGGATGCTCCAACTACCCCACCTGCGACTTCTCGGTGCGGCAACGCCCGCTCCCTGAGCCATGTCCGGAATGTGGGGAGCTCCTGGTGGCCGCAGGGAGAACCGGAGCACGATGCACGGCTTGCGCATATAAGGGAGAGATTCCAGAACCGGAGCAGGAATCGGAGCCGGAGCCGGCAGAGGTAGCTGTTTGAGTGTGCCCCCGGTAGAAGCAGTGGACTACATGCAGGGATATAGGGCCCATCTTCTGGGAGAGCGCAACCTGTCGCAATATACGGTGCGCAACTACCTGGATGACCTGACGCCGCTGTTTCAGTCGATGGAGCTGCAGGGCGTCCAGTCGCTGGCTCAGGTTGACCGTGCCTTCCTGCGGAGGTACATTTCGTGGCTCATGTCCAGCCGCCCTATAAAGGCAGGGCCTTCCCAGTGGAAACGCGGCCACGATAGGGCCAGCGTGACACGGCACCTGGCCTCTCTCCGTTCATTCTTCCGCTATCTCAGTGCAGAGGGAATCGTTCCGCCTGACCCGCTGTGGAAACGGGGCAGCCGTCAGTCCAGGTCGCTCATACCCAAGGCGGAGAAGCCATTGCCAAGGGTTCTTGGTAAGGAGGAAGTGGAACGGCTGCTGAACACCCCCGACAACCCGGAGGTCATAGGAAAGCCACATTCCGTCGCCATGCAGGTCCGGGACAGAGCAATCCTGGAGTTTCTCTATGCCACCGGCCTGCGTGTTAGCGAGCTTTCCGACCTGAATTTGAGGAGTCTGGATGTCGGGCGTCGCGTTGTAAGAGCAGTTGGGAAGGGTTCCAAGGAGCGGGAGGTGGTCATGGGCAGGCCCGCTCAGGAAGCCCTGCAACGGTACATCAAAGAAGCAAGGCCTATGCTCATGGGGCCGAAAGGGCCCAATGGGACGGAAGCCCTGTTTCTCAACCGGTTTGGGGGTCGCCTCAGCAAGCGTTCCGTTCAAGAGATGGTGAAACGGTACAGCCTGCTTTCCATTGATACCAAGGCTCATCCGCACACGCTGCGCCACAGCTTTGCGACCCACATGCTGGATGGCGGCGCAGACCTGCGTATTGTGCAGGAGCTATTGGGCCACTCATCTCCTGCCACCACTCAGATATACACGCACGTTAGCCTTGCTCAGTCCCGTAAAGAGTACTTGAAAGCGCATCCAAGAGCGCGTGAAGACGCGGCCCGTTTGAACGACTCGTAAATGCTATCGGTGAGGGCATAGTCAACCGCCGAGCATTGCCGTTGCACCGGTCTGGCGAGCGGGTTTGGGGTGAGCCTTGTTACCTTCCAGGGCAGACAGCACTGGTTGCTGCTATTGTAGATATTTAGGAAAGGGTATCTTCAAGCCGGGCGGCATCGAAGTCTCCAATGGAAAGCTCCTCGACCAGCTCCTCAACACGGGTTATCCGCCTGTCGAAGCGGGTGATGCACTTGCCGATTGTGCTCACGTAGTGGGAGTCGCTGCCGCCGACGCAGTGGAAGCCGTGTTTCTCAGCCAGCTGCACTGCAAGGTCGTTCTCCTCGGCGCTGCTTCCGCCGTTGAACCTTTCGATTGTCTGGATGCCGTCCAGACGTGCCCCATTCTGGACGTGCTGCCAGAGGCCGATGCGCGGCCGCCCGGGGTGAGCGGCAATGGCGTATCCGCCTGTGTCTCTGACCGCTCTGAATACCTCATGGATCGGAAGGGTGACATCCTTGAAGTCGAACTGGTCTGCCAACTTTGGGGTTATACCATACACAAGAACGTGTCCAAGATCCGTCTCGATCTCCGCACCCTTCAGCACCACGGCGCCGTACTGCTCGGCCAGCGATGAATAGTCAACATCGAAGTCGAAGCTCCGGTGCTCCGTCAGGACTATGCCGTCAACCTGATGGCCTTTCTTGCGGAGAACGTTGATCCACTTCAGATATCCCTCCACGGTCCCTCCGGCATCATCGGACCGCTTGGAGTGCACGTGCATGTCTATGTACACTGATGTTGCATCCTGTAGGCGCTCTCTGACATTGAATTCATAAAATTCACAAAGTACATACTGGCCACATTATGCCTAGTTTTGCGGGTAGATGGCAAGGCTTCCGCGGGGAGCCAGTTGCTCAACATGTACCGTCTCAGCGCTTCTTCGGCCCCGTCTCTGGAAGCAAACGACCTCCAATAAGAAGGGTAATCGGCATGGGGGAGACTATGCTGAGAGCCAGAAACAGTGAGCCGCCGCCTTCCTGTATGGCTCCTACAAGCAAGGGGCCAAAGGTGGCACCTATCGGGAATAACGTTCGCAGTAGACCAAGGGCTACTGCAACCTCTCTAGGAGGCAGGCGCATGTCCAGAGGAATGGTGGACAGTATGGGCGGCACGGCCATAGCGAAGAAGCCTATTCCGAGCAGCAGAAGCCCGGCTAGGGGTATGATATCAACCCGCAAGAGGGTGAAATAGAACACCGGCAGAAATATGCCGGGTATCCAGATCAGGGGCTTCCTCAGCCCTATTCTCTGGGAAATCGCGCCCGCCGACAGAGAACCCAGTATTCCGCCTATGGGAAAGAATGACATGAGAAAGCCCACCTCAGTTACGGAGAGGTCCAGGCTTTCGATGGCATAAGTGGGGTAGAAGGTCAGGAGTGAGGCGAAGGACACCGCAGCCCCTATCTGGCATCCTGCGACAATCCATAGTACCTTGTGCCGCTTCAGTACACCGGCTGGACTGCCGACCTGTGGGGCGGGCCCGCCCTCAGCTTGAGAACGCCGCCTCTCCCTGCCGATCACCGACCAGGTCAGGGAGAGAATCACCAGGGCGATGGCAAGCACCACGTACACAGCTCGCCAGCCTCCCAACAGTCCGACCAGGGCAGGGGTGATGGCCACGGCCAGCGTCTGGCCCACAGACCGGTTGCTGAAGTCCAGGCTGTTGACTACGGCATACAGTCGAGGCTTGAACCACTGCTGGATGAAGATGATCTGCATCTGTATCCGGCTGACCGCCAGCAAGACAAAGGTGAACCTGGCCAGTATGATGACCTCTACGCTGGGGGCGACCGCATGGAGCAGGGCTGCACCCGCCATACCCAGAGAGCAAATCAGAGTAATCAGCCTGGGATTGTATTTAGTCAGCCATATGCTGGCCGGCAGGGCCATGAGCCCGAACCCGAAAAAGCCAGCGGAACCCATTAGCCCCGCCTGGAGCGGGGTTATCCCTATGTCGTCCTTCCAGATGGGGATGAGGACTCCTATGGACATGAAGACGAACACGTTGGCCAGGTCCATGCCCCACAGGTTCCCCATCACAACCCAGGCATAGCGCGGCTGAGGCTCAGCGGAGGTGAAGCCTGAAGTATCCCCAACCGGCTGTTGTTCTTCTCTGTGCCCTTCGGCGCTCAAGACTGCTTACTCAAATATCTTAACTATTACTTGCAATGGTATGGTAGCCCCAGAACCGACCTGAGAACATGGCGGAAAAATTCCGAACAAGTTCTGATATGCGGGGTGAATAGCCCCCATCATACAGCGGAGTTATACGTTTTGCCAGCGGAGTTTTTTACAAGGGCAGTACTGTGAAGAGCGAGGCTGCGTCTGTTGACAGTTGGGTAAGCCGTTACTACACTCGCGTCTATCCGTTAAATCCAACCCAAGAAAAGTTAATTTGATATTTTGACAAACAATGTCACGCGTAGGGAGATAGAAGTTCAGGCCAAACATGGCAGGCTGCACTGTGTAATTCAAGGGGAGGGTGAGCCCATGGTGCTCCTGCACGGTGCCCTTGGTACTGGGTTGGCCCACTTTCGCGAGCAGATAGACGAGTTCTCGTTGGGCTACCAGGTGGTTGTCCCAGACCTGCTTGGCTACGGAAAATCGGGACACAGGGACTCCTTCGACGAGCATTTTCACCAGCGGGACGCGGAGGACGTTGTCGCTCTGGTGCAGCACCTTGGGCTGTCTAGTATTCACCTCTGTGGGTTCAGCGACGGTGCCATCGTGGCCATGATGGTGGCCGGGAAATACAGGGAACATGTACGTTCACTGGTCCTGATAGGCGGGCAGACTGAACTGGATGAGCAGACTATGGAGACCACCCGGGAATGGGCCCCTGCGGACCGGCTGCCGGCGGGG
>JAQBZZ010000006.1 GCA_027622595.1 Chloroflexota bacterium | reverse complement strand
ATACGAGGAGCTCCTTCACCCCAATCTCTCGGGTCCCGAAGTGTCCAATAAGTGCTGACACCCTACAGTTGGAGCTGACAAGCGTCGTGTTGATGGATGGTAGAGCGCTGCTGGCCTCCACCCCTGGCGAGGTGTTTCCGGATGCTGCGGAATTTACGCCTGCCAATGCTACCAGCTGATTGCCGATCACCACTCCAGGTTCAGTCAGAGTGATTTGGTCGAAGGAGCGATTGTCGCTTCTGAGGAAGACGCTGCCGAGGTCGATCGTCGTGAGTGTGGATACCATGGTAATGCCGGAAACCACGGTTGCCCCTATCAGACCCAAGAAAATCGCTCGCCGGAAGCGCTTGGTCCTGAGCATCTGGAAGAGTGAGTCCTTGAATGGAGAGTCGCCTCTGTCTAGCGCCATTCTGAAATGCCTATGAACTTTCTAACTGCCTCATGCCGATAGTTCAATAACTTATTGAGTAGATGCATGGACGGCTTGATTGTAACCCAGGAAACAGTACCAGTCGAGTCAGACGGCCAGGGAGCCGGACAGGTCGATAGTCATAACCATCCCGTGTCCTCAGGCTCAGGTTTTTGCTGAAATGTGCTCCCTGACAGTCCAGCAGAGATTAGTGCTTCGATTGAGATTGCGGAAAGTCCAAAGTGGTTATGCGGGGACGATGACAATAAATTGTGTACTATTAGATACCATAACCTACTTCTTCAGGAGGCCAACTATGCCCACATTTGATTTCACGGTTAGTGTGTCCGAGGTCCTGAGCAACGTTGGTGCCATAGTATTGATATTGGCACTGGCATTCTTTGCTCGGTTGGTGCTTCGGCGTGTCATCATACGTCTCATAACAATGCAGATACCGAGAATCCGTGAGGAATCCAAAGATGAATTGGCGCGGCGCTCAGAGACCCTGAGCATGGCTATAACCCGCTCCGGGACGTTCTTAATCTCCGTCATCACCTTTCTGATGATAGTTGGGCAGCTCGGGGTCAATCTGGGCCCCATTATGTCTACCGTCGGCCTTGCCTCACTGGCTGTCGGCTTCGCCGCCCAGAACATAGTGCGTGATTATCTGCACGGCTTCTTCATCCTCATGGAGGACTGGTATCGGGTCGGCGAGGTAGCGACGGTGGCCGGGATTGGCGGCCTTGTGGTAGAGATGAGTCTCAGGCGAACCGTTCTAAGAGACCTCAATGGTACGGTGTACAACATCCCCAATAGCAAGATCGAACTCGCCAGTAACCTGACCAGGGAGTGGGCCAGGATAAACCTGGATATGCCGGTCGCCTACGGCGTAAACCTTGACCACGTGTTCAGCGTCATAAATGAGGTTGGCGAACAGATGAAGGCCGACCCTGTCATGGGGCCCGATCTGATTACAGCGCCCAAAGTGGAACGCGTGAACAACTTCGGCGACTCCGGTATAGAGATCAAGATTCTGGCCGATACCAAACCCATGAAACAGTGGGCGCTGACGGGTGCCTTGAGAAAGCTGCTGAAGGAACGGTTCGATCAGGAAGGCATAGAGATTCCCTGGCCACACACCAAGGTTTACTTTGGCAACTCACCCCAAGATGTGTCTAATATTTCTGGCCAGTAAGTTAGGAGGTGCCGTATGTCGTTCAAAGCCTACTACCTGAGTCCGGATGGGACATTGCACCGAGACATGGACCGGCAACATATTGAGGAAGCCTTTGCCTCCAAAGAAGGCCTCCTGTGGGTTGATGTCAGCGACACTACCGAGCAGGACGGCGAGTTCCTGCTTGAGGTGTTCGAATTCCACTATCTTGCGGTGGAAAACTGTGTGGGCACACGTATCAACCCACCCAAGGTGGACAGTTTCGGCGACCACATCTTCATCATCTGTCACGGGATTGATTACAGCACTCAAGGTGAACTGGTTGGGGTATCAGAGCTGGGGCTCTTCGTGGGGAGCCATTATGTCGTGAGTAACCACAACTTTCCACTGATTAGCATCGATACCATTTCACGATTGGTTGAAGAGGATGGCAGCCACATGAGGCACGGAGCACAATTCCTAGCTCATGCGATGCTGGACGCCCTGGTTGCTCTTGCCTTGCCAACCATCGACAAAATGACAGAGGTTGCCGCGACCATAGAGGAAGAAGCCATCCTGAACCCACATCATACTACCCTCAGTGTCACCTTGAGACTGAAGCGCTCGGCTTTGAGGATTCATAGGACAATGGCCCCTCAGAGAGAGGTTATGAACAGACTGAGTAGAGGTGACTACAGCCTGATCGGCGAGGAGGCCCGGATATTCTACCGGAATGTATACGACAACATCATCCGCATGGAGGACCTCAACCAATCGCTCATAGAACGGGCCGACACGGCGCTGTCTCTCTATCTATCGGCCGTGGCGAATCGCCAGAACGAGACCATGAGGGTGCTGTCCATTGTGGCCTCCATCTTCCTGCCACTTAGTCTATTGGCCGGAATCTACGGCATGAATTTCGAGAACATGCCCGAACTGAAGTGGCCGTGGGCCTATTTTGTGGTTCTTGGCTTCATGGTAACGGTTGCTGGAGGAGTCCTATGGACATTCTGGGCAAAGAAGTGGGTGTCGGCAGGAAGCAAGAGGGTTACGCGTGCAGCAACCTTCGCGGTAGATGCTGAACACTTGCGGAGCATCGCCAACAGTTTACGAAGAAGGCCTCGGATGTGACTGCTTAATTGCATCTCCTAGGCTAGGACGCCCTTCGCATTGGCACAAACAAAGCGGCTAACGCGACGAGGCCAACGATAACGGCCGAGTACAGGAACACGCCATCCATGCCGTACAACTCACGCAATCGCCCTGCAATGATCGGTGAGATGGCGCCGAAGATGGCCGACCCTGTGAACATCAGGGCTGTCACGGAGGCCTCGGTCCCTCTGCGCACAGCGTCTATGGCTGTGGCCAGCATAACCGGATTGATTGAGTAGAGGAACACACCCAGCAAGGCCAGGACAAGAGCGAAAGGCAGCCCTTCGCCAAACTGAAGCATGGATGCGATGAGGATGGATATTGAGGCCAGGCCAACGAAGATTATGGGGCGGCGGCCTATCTTGTCGGACAACCAACCCAGAATGGGCGCGGAGGCAACGCCAAAGAGGGTGAGAAGCGCTATGTGATAGCCTATCGTGAATGCCGAGAACCCCAGGTCCTCGTCCATGTAAACGATGAGGAAGATGTTTAGCCCGTTGTGGGCCATGGCGCGGACGCTGGTTAGCATAACCATGCTCACCACGGTGCCATTCTTTAGCAGACCCCGAGCAGAGCGCATGTAGGCAGCAACGTCTTGAGTGCCGCTGGCGCCCTCCACCCCCTTCGCTTTGCCATAGAATATCAGCACCGCAAGGGCGCTAAGGAGGGCGGGGGCCACCAAAATCAGGGCCAGTACTCGCCAACTCAATCCACCCCACTCCAGCCCCCAGAAGGCAACACCCCCCAGAAGCAGTCCCATGACTACGGGAGAGATGCTATCCCCCACCGAGCCTCCCATTCTATGGACTGACATGGCGGTGGCTCGACGGTCAGGATACATGGCTCCCAATGTGCCAAACGCCGGTGCGTGCCACATGGAGGTTCCCAAGCCTGTGACGGCCACTCCCAAAAGCACGATCCAATAAACGTTGCTCAGGCCGATGATCAGGTATCCCAGCGCCAGGCTTGTGAGGCTGGCTGCCAGAATCAGACCCACCTTACTCCGCCATATGTCGGCGATGATGCCAGCGGGCATGTTCATGATGGAACTGGAAATCGTCCTTGCTGTGCCAAAGAGACCCACCTGGACATCGCTCAAGAGCATGGCCTCTTTGAACGAGGGTATGAGGAGAAGGAATGCCTGCTGATAAAAGTGCTTGAGAGCGTGGCCCATGGCGAGCCCGATCATCAAGTTCCAGGATGCGCGTTGCTTCGTTTCCGTTTGGGACACTATCTCTTCGTTCATGTGTGACATTCTCGGGGTTCCTCCTTCGCTCAATTCTCACAACTGGACAGTGCTGCCACCGTTGCTTAAGTGTTCATTGATACATCGCCTGGTGATTGGCCCGCCCAGTTACTCCAGAATTCTTGGGTACAGCCCCTGGTTTTCATATGCTTGTTAAGAGAAACTGCTGAGGTTAGCCAGGAGTTGCCGTGTACCCACTGCAGTATCGCATTAGATGCCGACGACGAGCTGCCTGACTCCGACAAGGATCATGGAGGCTGCGAGGATAACCAGCACCACACGTTGGTTCACCCGAGAACTCAAATAGATGCCAATCTGAGCGCCCACCAACGCTCCCAGGCCTAAAAGTGCGGCCCTGCGCCATCCCTCTTCGTACTGGTTTGTCACAATGCGGGTAAAGAGGCTGGAGGACGAGGTTAACACCAGCAGCAACATCGCGGTAGGAGCCACTAACCTGGCGGGCATCTTGAGGATGAAGGTCATAGCGGGAACGTTGACCACGCCTCCGCCGATGCCAAAGAAGCTGGAAACAAAGCCGGACACGGGACTGATTCCAGCAGCCATTATCGTGTTGATATAGAAGCGATAGGTAGGTCCTCTACGCTCCTGGATTTCCCTGTTGGGCGTGTGGATTAGGTTCACCCTCAATGCCGCTGCCTTTGTGCTACGCCAAAGCACGTAGACCGCACCAAGGATTAACATGATGCCCATATAGACTTCAAAGTTGTTTCTGGTCACTCTGCTGGCTGCCATGGCTCCAAGGACTGCTGCGGGGATGGCCCCTATGCCTAACAGGGCTGCGGTCTTGAAATCGATGCGTCGGGACCTGTAGTTGCTAATGGTGGCAGAGGCGGCGTTCAGAAAAACTACTGTAAGGGAGATGCTAGAGACCGTGGAGGCTGATGCCTCCGGAAACAGGAAAAGCAGAATGGGGACAAGAATGAACCCACCACCGAGACCTACCAACGTTCCCAAGGTAGCAACAGCCATGCCAAGGAGAGGTAAAAAGATCACGTAGAAGGGCGTCATCTCGAATGGCATATTGTTGTTTACACCAGGGTATTCACGAGCACATCGCCAATGACCGGTTCACGGATGCTCTGACCCTATTTACGGTTTGCTCCAATTGCTAAGGCCAGCTGGCTATCCCTCGGCGATCTCAATGCTCTCTATTGTGGGGGGGTTAACGGGCGTGGAACGCTCTCCCGAAGAGCCAGTGGTCACGGGGAGGCCAGCCAGCGTGTTCACCACATCCATCCCATCCACGACCTGACCGAATATGGTGTAGTTCTTTGGCAGGCCGCTGCGCTCGTGCACTATGAAGAATTGACTTCCGTTGGTATTTGGGCCGGCATTGGCCATCGCAATGGTCCCTGCCAAATAGTCCCGCGTCACGGCCTCGTCCTCAAAGCTATAACCAGGGCCACCCATTCCCGTGCCGGTGGGATCGCCGCCCTGGATCATGAACCCCGAGATGATGCGGTGAAAGACAACCCCGTCGTAGTAGCCCTCTCTGGCCAGAAACGCAAAGTTGTTCACCGTTTTCGGCACTTCGGACGGGAACAGTTCAAAGACTATGGTCCCGCTGCTGGTGCGCATGGTGGCGGTGATTTTCTTGTCCGTGTCTATGGTCATTGGGGGTGGTGCACTGTACTTATTAGCCACGTTTGCTCCTTAATGAGTAATCGATATTCCAGAGGGTCGCTTGGTATATACCAAATATACCAAACTGGGGCAGTCTACCAGAATCGGCACCGGCTTGCCAGTTATTGATGTAGGTAACTCCTGTTTCTTTATCACCGTTCTTCCTGATTTACTGGGATGCACTGGCGTTCTCACCCCCTGCTATGGCATAATCTAGCGCGTCAGTGACACCATTCTATTCAGGGAAGGCAGGTATATGAGCCAACAGAATCTACAGCAAAGATCACGCTCCACGTTGCAAACCTCCCAGGGAGATCTGAGCTATTATCGCCTGGGAATACTTGAGGAAGAAGGGTTGATAAACCTCTCCAGACTACCGTTCTCCATTCGCGTACTAATTGAAAATGCCCTGCGAAACCTGGACGGCTATCTGGTTACGGAAGACGACGTCATGGCTGCGGCAAACTGGACCCCCGACTCCCAGTCACCCAAAGAGTTTCCCTTCATGCCCGCCCGTGTGCTCATGCAGGACTTCACAGGTGTACCCGCAGTGGTGGACCTGGCCGCGATGCGCTCTGCCATGGCCCGCAATGGTGGTGACTACAAAAAGGTCAACCCCCTGGTGCCGGTGCATCTGGTGATAGACCACTCGGTGCAGGTTGACTACTACGGCATACCTACGGCATTCCAGCTCAACGTTGAGAGGGAGTTCGAGCGCAACCAGGAGCGATACACATTCCTGCGATGGGCACAGAACGCCTTCGATAACTTCACACTTGTACCGCCTGGAACTGGCATCGTACACCAGGTCAACCTTGAGTATCTGGCCTCCGTCGTCACAACCGCCCAATCGAATGGGTCTTTGACGGCATTCCCAGACACGGTGGTCGGCACAGACTCACACACCACAATGGTCAACGGACTGAGTGTGCTTGGTTGGGGCGTAGGAGGAATTGAAGCGGAGGCCGTAATGCTGGGCCAGCCTTATTACATGCAGCTTCCGGAGGTCATCGGGTTTGAATTGACCGGTGCCATGAAGGAAGGGGTCACTGCTACGGACTTGGTTCTCACCGTCGTCCAGCTCCTGCGGGAGAGGGGCGTTGTGGAGAAGTTTGTGGAGTTCTACGGCACCGGGCTGAGCAACCTGCCGCTGCCGGATCGTGCCACCATCGCAAATATGGCCCCTGAGTACGGCGCTACGTGCGGCTTCTTCCCGGTGGATGCCATCACTCTGGAATACCTGCGGGGCACCGGCCGTGACAGCGCACAGATTGAACTGGTTGAGAAGTACGCTAAGGCTCAGGGTCTGTTCCGCACGGATGATACCCCCGACCCCGTGTTCACGGACATGCTGCACCTTGACATGAGCGAAGTAATCCCCAGCCTTGCAGGGCCCAGCCGCCCACACGACCGTGTGGTGCTGAGCGACATGAACAGCAGATTCGAAAGCATATATGGACAACACGACGATAAGACCGATCTGGAGATAGACGGACAGAAGGCGTCCATCGGCAGCGGAGATGTGGTCATTGCGGCCATCACCAGCTGCACCAACACCTCCAACCCGTCTGTGATGATAGGCTCCGGACTGATAGCGAAGAAGGCCGTGGAACTTGGACTGAACCGCAAACCCTGGGTGAAGACCAGCCTGGCCCCGGGATCACAGGTGGTCACGGACTATATGGACGCATCCGGACTGACACCGTATATGGAGCAACTGGGGTTCCACACCGTCGGCTACGGCTGCACGACATGCATCGGAAATAGCGGTCCGCTTCCTGTATCCGTTTCCAAGGCCATTAGAGACAGCAATTTGACCGTTGCCTCCGTGCTCAGCGGCAACCGCAACTTCGAGGGCCGCGTACATTCGGAGGTCAAGGCCAGCTACCTGGCTTCGCCCATGTTGGTGGTCGCCTACGCCCTGGCAGGCACTGTGAACATAGACCTGAACGCTGACCCTCTTGGCCAGGATAGGCAGGGCAATCCCGTCTACCTGCGGGACATATGGCCCTCCCAACAGGAGATCCGTGACACCGTCGCCTCATCTCTCAACCCCGAGATGTTCAGGACCCGCTATGGCAACGTTTCCGCCGGTCCGGAAGAGTGGAAAAAGATACCGGCACCTGAGGGTGACCTGTATGAATGGGACGCTGAGTCCACCTACATTCAGGAAGTCCCTTTCTTCATGAACATCGGTGACGACATCGCTGAGACCACAGACATCCTGGGCGCTCGCGTTCTGGTGATGCTGGGCGACTTCATTACCACCGACCACATCTCGCCTGCCGCAGCCATTCCTCTGACACGCCCCGCAGGGCAGTACCTTGTCAGCAAGGGAGTGCATCAGCGGGACTTTAACACCTTCGGCGCTCGCCGCGGCAACCATGAGGTGATGATGCGCGGCACGTTTGGGAACGTACGGCTCAGCAATAAACTGACGCCTGATAAAGAGGGCGACTGGACGGTTTTCTTCCCCGAAGAAGAAGTAACCAGCATATTCGAGGCCGGTGAGAAGTACCAGGCACATGGAATCCCCACCATCGTGATAGCCGGCAAGGAGTATGGAGCAGGCAGCTCCAGGGACTGGGCGGCCAAGGGCCCGAGTCTGCTGGGGGTGAAGGCCACCCTGGCGGAGAGGTACGAGCGCATCCATCGCAGCAACCTGATAGGCATGGGCGTGTTGCCCCTACAGTTCAAACAGGGAGATAGCGCCGAAAGCCTTGGTCTGACGGGTCGTGAGACGTTCGATATCACGGGTATCGCGGGCGGCATTACTCCCGGACAGGATGTACAGATACAGGCCACCAGGGAAGACGGCTCCTCTATGGGTTTCGCGGTAACCTGCCGCATTGACACCCAGGTGGAGGTTGACTATCACCGCAACGGCGGTGTGCTTCACACCGTGCTCCGCCGGATGCTGAGCGAGGGTTAAAACCCTAAGAAAACGTAGCGTTACAGATAGTGCGCTGTCCCATCTAGGATGGGACAGCGCACTATCTGGTTCTAGATTACAACACACCTGACACAGGAAACACTCAGCCTATGAGGCTTCAGACAATCGCGTCAGGCTCACGTCACCAGGTCGCGGCGGTTAAATGTAACCAGTGCTACGGATAGGAGTATCCCTGTCAGGCCAAGCAGCACCCCTACGTGCCCTAGGTCAAGCCCATTACTCAAAGGGTCGGCCTCGATGTAGTAATAGAACAGCGACAGTTTTTGTAAAGGCTCCAACGCATCTACTACAGGGGCAAGCGCGTTGAGGAAATAGGCAGCTACTCCCAGCGCGCTGGCTACACCAATGCTCAACCCACGATTGCTGTTAGCACAACCCAAGGCCAACGCCAGTGTACCGAAAGCCAGACCAAGGAACACACCGCTCAATGTCGCTTCTGCTACTCGCCAAAGGCTGATATCCATTCCAATGGCTACAGCACCCACTGCTATGCTCAGCCAGAACACAAAAGCCATCGCGAGTATTGTAACAACCATCGCAGCAAATTTCTCTATCAGCACACGGGAACGTTTGAGAGGATAGGATAGCAGCAAGTCCAGGGTACCTTTTTCCTCTTCTCCGGCTATAGCTCCACTGCCGCGGGCAATGGCAAAGAACATAAATAAAAGCGGCACCAGCAGAACAAACAACTGACTGTTGAGATAGCCCTCCGGTGAGGTGAGATCGGAAACCGCTCCAACAAACAATTTCGCAAGCGCCTCTGGCATATTGTCCAGGATATCATCGAATTCAGGGGAGTCTGCAAAGCTCGGGTAGAAAAGAATGGTGAGAATAATCAACGCGCTGATCCCGATACTCCACCACATGAATGACTTACGCTGATCTCTAAGGTTTTTCAGAAGAATATTACTCAGCATGGTTGTCACATTCAGTATAGTAGGCTAGGAATATCTCCTCTAGGTCCGGCTCATGGCTCGTGATATTGACCACCTCAAACTGAGCAGCGGCCTTTACCAACGCGTCTACTGAACCCTCTATAGTGCAGTGCACGATGCCGTTCTCTACTCTGATATCACGCACGCCTGGAAGCCCCGTAAAGGCCTCCGCAGGCACAGACGTAGCGAAATGCATTTCCAGTTGGCGCAGGGCCTTGGCCTTGAGGGTTGCCACCTCTTCCTCCAAGACAAGCTTCCCTTCTCGGATGATACCCACTCGGTCTGCGATCCGCTCCACTTCGGCCAGGACATGGGATGAAAGGAACACGGTGCGTCCCTCTGCCGTTGCTTCCCTGGCCATGAGATAGAACTCCTGCTGCATCAACGGGTCAAGACCGCTCGTCGGCTCGTCCAGAAGCAGCAACTCGGGCTGATGCATAAAGGCCTGCACCAGCCCCACCTTCTGCTTGTTGCCCTTGGAGAGAGTTTTTATTGATCTGGAGAGGTCGAGTTCAAGCCGTTCGGCCAGGGCCTCTGCGTATTTCCAGTCCACCCCGCCGCGTAAGCTCGCGAGGTGAACCAGCATCTCCCGCCCGGTCAGGTTTTCGTAGAGGACTAACTCGCCCGGTAAGTAGCCCACCCTGCGGCGAATGTCCACGCTGTAGGCGCGGACATCCATACCGAAAACCTCCGCACGACCCTTCGTGGGTCTTATGAAGTCCAGGAGGAGGCGTATTGTGGTGCTCTTGCCCGACCCATTCGGCCCCAGGTAGCCGACCACTTCACCGGCACGTACCTCAAAATTGAGGTCTATCAGGCCGCGGTGCTTACCGTAGAACTTGGTCAGATTCTCTGTATGAATGACCCTGTTGGTCATTTTATCTACTCTCTCCCATCATCAAACAACCACATGGCTCAGACAGGGCAACCTCTATACCTCGAAGGCCTCGCCATCATTCCACTGGGGTTCTCCCTCCAAGTGCTCCATGAGCCGTTTGAACCACCGGTCTTGGTCAGGGTCCTCGGCATTGGCAACATAGGACGCCTTGTCCTGGAACATGGCTATCATAATCCAGTCCTGTGGGTCCTTATCTAGTTGGAACAGATACCCGGGCATCGCTCCCTTCACCTTGGGCGCGCGCTCGGCATTCCATTCACGCAACAGCTGCTTGATGCCATCTCCGTGACCTTCCTTAACTCGTATGTGGGCTACTGTACCATACATATTTTTGTATCCTTTCCGTATCTAATGGGTGTTTTCTGCTATCGTTAGCCGGACATGGCTCTGTCTACATTATAACCCCTTAAGCAATACAACCCTGCATAATACCGTGGGTTTTATGTATATTTTCGTAAGGCTTGGTTTCAGAGAATATCATAAGCGGTCAGATGGTGACTCCGGTCTCTTTGTGCAATTTATATGAAAAATGAAAAGTGCGAAATACAAAAGGAGATGAGCTTAAAGGACTGCAAGTACGTCGTCAACCAGCGGCATTTGCTGACGACATCTGCTGAATACACTGGATATGCCACATGGAAAAGAGTTTCTTTGCCGACCTCTGTTTCGATGGTATACTTAGACCTCGGAGGTCCATATTGAGCCTACAGATTTCCGTTATCGGTTCCGGCGAGGCAACCCCTGAGGCCATTCATTTGGCGGAGAGGGTGGGCCGAGAGTTAGCTAGACAGGGAGCAACGGTGGTAACCGGAGGGCTGTTCGGAGTGATGGAGGCTGCTTGCCGGGGTGCGAAGGAGGCCGGAGGCACCACTATTGGTATACTTCCAGGCAGCGACCCCTTAGAGGCCAATGCATACGTGGATATTGCCATATGCACCGGCATCGGCTACGCCCGCAACGTCATTGTAGTAAGGTCAGGGCGGGCCGTCATTGCAGTTTCAGGAGCATTCGGTACCCTTTCAGAGATTGCCCACGCCCTCGGAGACAACATCCCTGTCATCGGACTGAATACGTGGTCATTTTCCCGTAGCGGGCAAACAGACGAGACCATGATCATGGCCATAGACCCCGCAGACGCGGTGGAGAAGGCCCTGACTGCCGCAAGAAAGCGAGACCAGGCATCTCCAGTGAGTGGGGGTCAAGGGTGAGCGAGATAAGGGACGTACGGGCCCGTGAGATTCTGGACTCCCGTGGCAACCCCACAATCGAAGTGGATGTTACCCTGAACGACGGCTCGCATGGTCGGGCCGCTGTCCCCTCCGGGGCCAGCACAGGAGCCCACGAGGGCGTCGAGATGCGCGACGGCGATAAAGCCCGCTTCGGGGGCAAGGGCGTATTGACGGCGGTAAACACCGTCAACAAGAAGATCGCTCAGGCCGTTGTCGGCATGTCAGCCCTTGACCAGCGGGCCATCGACACGGCCCTGATAGCGCTGGACGGCACGCCAAACAAAGGAAACCTGGGAGCTAACGCCATACTGGGTGTATCCCTGGCCGTTGCCCACGCCGCCGCCGCCTCTCGAAACCTACCTCTCTATAGCTATCTGTCGCCCGACTCCCCTACCCTATTGCCAGTGCCCATGTTCAACATCCTCAACGGGGGCAAGCACGCCCAGGACTCCACCGACTTCCAGGAGTTCATGGTCATACCCCTTGGTGTGCCAAGCTTCAAAGAGGCATTGAGGGCAGGGGCCGAGATTTACCAGTCGCTCAAGGATGTGCTCAAGGGCCGTGGCTACAGCACCAACGTGGGAGATGAAGGCGGGTTCGCACCATCGCTGCCATCCAACATAGACGCCACAGAGGCCGTGGTGGCAGCCATAGAGGCTGCCGGATACAGGCCGGGCCAGGACTGCTTCATAGGCCTTGATGTAGCGGCCACGGAACTGTTTCAGGAAGGGCGATACGTACTGCCGCGGGAGAACGCCACCCTGGACAGCGCCCAGATGGTCGATTACTACGCAAATTGGGTCGCCCAGTACCCCATCATCAGCATCGAGGACGGCATGTCCGAGGACGACTGGGAGGGATGGCGGCTCCTCATGGAAAGACTTGGAGACCGGGTGCAGATTGTCGGGGATGATCTGTATACCACCAACGTGACACGGATTCAGCGTGGCATCGACGAGAAGTGCACCAACTCGGTGCTCATAAAGCTGAACCAGATAGGCACGCTAAGCGAGACCCTGGACGCCATGCAGATGTCCAGCGCCGCCGGGTGGAGCAACGTCATAAGCCACCGCTCAGGGGAGACCGAGGACACGACCATTGCCGACCTAGCGGTTGCCACCAGCGCGGGCCAGATCAAGACCGGCGCACCGGCCCGCAGCGAACGTGTGGCCAAGTACAACCGCCTGCTTCGCATAGAAGAGGAGCTTGGAGAGAAAGCTCGCTACGCCGGAAGGGGCGTCCTACCGGTGTGAGGAGGTAGAGAATGAGCACTGACCAAGGCTTGAACCAAGAACTGGCAGATGTAAAACGGGAATTGAGCAAGCTAAAAGGCAAAACGATTCATACTGTTCCTCAAGGAGAGCCTAACCAGATATTAGATGTGACTGATGAAGGCTTCAAGGTAAAGGCGAACAAGTCAGACCTTGTTAAATGGCCAAAGGTCCTTGATGCTTACGTGGAATTGAGGAAACACAAGATGCTAGACAATACGGGCAAGGACAAGCCCTTCAGCTATCGTGGTGCATTTGTTATGCCCTTACTAGCAGAACTATCTACTGTTGAATGGAACTCTGAGCGGACAAGACCCAGAACACTTTGCTATTTACCAGAAGGTTTGCCAATCCATGTCAAGTCTATTGAGGAGACTCATAAGCCAAAAGAGTTCACGGTAATAATTGAAAAAGATGAGGACGGCTACTTTGTGGCCTCCGTTCCCCAACTCAAGGGCTGCTATACCCAGGCCAAGTCCCTGGACGAGCTTACTGAGCGGATAAAGGAGGCCATCCTCCTCTGTCTTGAGGTTCAAGGAAAGGAAATATCTGAAGAATCCCTGGAATTCGTGGGGATTCAAAGAGTAATGGTGTGAGCAGGATACCCGCTCTTTCCGGAGGCCAAATCATAAGAGCGTTGGAACGTGCAGGGTTTACGGTTACAAGGCAAAGGGGAAGTCACATTTTCTTAGACCATCCAGATAGTAGAGCTACTGTAGTCCCGATTCATGGCAATGAGTCTATAGGAAGGGGTCTCCTAGTTAAAATACTTAGAGACGTCGAAATGAGCCGGGATGAATTCATGCATTACATAATGGAATCGTAAGTATGCTATCTAAGTCTTAATCACAAGGAGGAACACATGACCACACGCATAGGCATCAACGGATTCGGACGCATAGGACGGCAGGTGCTGCGGGCCACGATGGAGCGGCACCCTGATAAGCTGGAGGTAGTAGCAGTCAACGACCTGACGGACGCCAAGACCAATGCCCACCTCTTCAAGTACGACACCAACTACGGCGTCTACCCAGGCACGGTGGAGGCCAAGGAGAATGCCCTCCTCATCGATGGCAAAGAGGTGAAAGTACTCGCTGAGCGGGACCCTGCAAACCTGCCCTGGGGCGACCTTGGAGTTGACATCGTCGTAGAGTCAACGGGCTTCTTCACCGACGCTGCCAAGGCGGCTGGACACCTGAAGGGTGGTGCCAAGAAGGTCATCATCTCCGCACCCGCCAGGGGTGAGGACGTGATGGTAGTCCTCGGTGTCAACCAGGACAAGTATGACCCGGCCAAGCACAACATCCTCTCCAATGCCTCCTGCACCACCAACTGCATTGCGACCATGGTCAAGGTCCTCCACGACAACTTCACCATCCACCACGGACTCATGACCACCGTCCACGCCTACACCAACGACCAGCGCATACTCGACCAGGCCCACGAGGACCTCCGTCGCGCCCGGGCGGCAGCACAGAACATCATCCCAACCACCACCGGAGCGGCCAGGGCCGTCGGCGTCATTCTGCCTGAGCTTCAGGGCAAGATTCACGGCATGGCCCTGCGAGTGCCCGTGTCAACAGGCTCCATCACGGACTTCGTGGCAGAGGTTGGTAGGAATGTCACCGTTGAGGAGGTCAACGCCGCCTTCAAAGACGCGTCGGAGAACTCCCTCAAGGGCATCATGGGCTACACCGAGGACCCCATTGTCAGCAGCGACATCGTCTCCAACCCCCATAGTTGTATCTTCGATGCCCTCTCTACCATGGTCATGGAGGGCAACATGGTGAAAATCCTGGGCTGGTACGACAACGAGTGGGGCTACTCCTGCCGCACCTCCGACCTGTGCGCTTTCCTGGTGGACAAAGGGTTGTAATTTGTGATTTGTAAACTGTAAACCGCTGACACGCAAACGAAGGGTGGCCCAGACGCTTGGTCGGGGCCACCCTTCGCGCGAAGACCATCCACATTCCCTATTGGAAATACGAAGCACGGAAAATCTACTACCGGATAGCAGCCATGTGATAGTCAGGAGTTGAGCTATGTTATGGGCCGATTGGAATAAAGCACTCACCATAGGCATAGACGCATTCATAGTTGTACTTACGGTGTTCTTCATTTTAATGATAGCCTTTGATGCCGTTGAATCACCCTTTCTAAAGGACGATTCGGCGCAGATTGCCCTCCAGTGTGCCATTGGCCTGTCGGTTCTCTTGCCAACACGGTTTATCATATCCGTCAAGAACGGGCGATACGAATAAAGCCAAATTGCCCATAGCTAAGCCCCTTGATACAATAGCCTCATTGTGGATTTACCCACCGAGAAGACTCCCCTATCCAAGACTCTGTATCAGTTGACCCTCAAGACACGAGGGTTCGTTGTTGCCTTTGCTTCTATCCTCATAGTAATTCTCGCCCTTGGCCTTCGACTGTACGGCATAAACTGGGACCAGGATGGACTCTTCCACCCGGACGAGCGGGCCATCCTCTTCCACGTCAACGATATGAGCTGGCCGTCGCTCTCCAACCTGGATGTTCTTCTGAACGCCGAGGAAAGCCCCCTGAATCCCCGCTGGTTCCCCTACGGAAGCCTTCCACTGTACGCGGTAAAGGCCGTAGACGCTGTTTTTTCTACCTTTAAGGACCTCACATTCAACGACCTGCGGTTCGTCGGCAGGGGTCTGTCTGCACTGACGGACGTTGGCACTGTGATATTAGTGTTTCTCCTGGCAACCCGCCTTTACGATAGGCGAGTTGGGATACTGGCGTCGCTGCTGGCGGCCCTGGCCGTGCTGCACATCCAGTTGAGCCACTTTTACACCGTGGACACCTACCTGGCCTTCTTCATAGTAGCCTCGGTGTACTTCATGGCACGCCTGATGCATGAGGGACGATTACGTTACTCTCTTCTGGCAGGGGCTTTCATCGGCCTTGCTCTTGCCTCCAAAATAAGCGTCGCTCCCCTGTTCCTCGCCTTCTTCTTATCCCATGCCATATACGCGTTCTCGGGTACTGGAGAAGGGTTTACTTTACTAAGGCCATCCAAGAAACTCCTGGCCTCTATCGTCCGAAACCTCATCCTGGGAGGCATGGCATCCCTGCTGCTGTTCTTCATCACCACCCCGTACGCCTTCCTAGACTGGTACCGGCCCGATCCGTGCGGTATACCTTTTTCCTTCTTAAGGTTCCTGGACAACAACTACTTTGCCTGCGACGTGGGTGCACAGTTCGACATGGTGCGCGGCACATCGGGGCTGCCATTTACCCAGCAGTACATTGATACAGCCCCATACTGGTACCAGATCAAGCAACTCGCCCTCTTCGGCCTTGGCTTACCCCTTGGCATAGTGGCATGGGTATCCGTGGCGTTTACCGCCGGCCTGACCATCGCCCGCCGTAACAAGGGAGACCTGCTCATCATGGCGTGGGTACTCCCCTACCTCCTCCTCACCGGCTACCTTCAGGTGAAGTTCATGAGGTACATGCTCCCCATGACCCCGTTCCTCATCGTCATGGGGGCGCGGATGCTCTTCTGGATAAGGGACTGGTTCGCAGAGCACAGACCACATCAGACGGCCCTAGTGCATTGGGGTATGGGACTGTTGATAGCCGCCACGGGTTTTTATGCCCTTGCGTATCTCAATATCTACAACCAACCTCACACAGCGATGCGGGCCTCCGAATGGATCAACGATAATGTGCCTAAGGGGTCGATAATCCTGGAGGAGCACTGGGAGGAGCAGCTTCCCAATATGGTCGGGTACAGACTGGGCTGCGGCAACCAGTGGGACGCCGTGAGCTGCATGAGGATGTACGACTCCGACAGCGTGACCTACAGTGACGGCCAGGCCAAGATTACCAAGATTACCCGGGTGGCCGATCAACTCTCCGGGGCCGACTACCTGGTCTTCTTCAGCAACCGGCTCTACGGGAGCATCCCGCGTGTGCCCGAGCGATACCCCGAGAGCGGCGAATACTATCGCAAGCTCTTCGGCGAAGAGTTGGGCTACAGGCTGGAGCACTGGGAGGCCACATACCCGGAGTTCATGGGAGTCACTTTTGTGGACGACACATTTGCCCGCCCAGACTTGCCAACCCCAGCAGCCCTTGGACCATACCGCCCGGCCTCATTCACCATAAACCTGGGCTATGCCGACGAAAGCTTCAGCGTATACGACCATCCCAAGGTGCTCATATTCAAGAACCAGGAGCGCCTGAGCGCATCGGAGACGTTGAGCCGCCTGCTGGAGGAGACACCAACCGACGCCGACGGCAAGACGCTGTTATTGTCGGAGGCAGACCTGGAGGCCCAGCGTCAGGGCGGGACATGGACTGCTATATTTGACCCACAGAATCTCTCTAATCGCTTCTCAGCGGCCATATGGATAATATGGATACAGGGACTGGCGCTGCTGGGTCTGCCGCTCAGCCTCTTCCTCTTCAAGGCCCTCCCTGACCGTGGATACCTGTTGGCCAAACCATTGAGCATTCTCCTCGCGGCCTACCTGGCTTGGCTCTTCGCAAGCCTCCAGTGGATGCCATTCTCGCGGAACTCCGTTCTCCTGGGGGCGCTGCTGGTGGCAACCGCTTCCCTGCTAGTCGTCTACACCCGCCGTGTGGACGTATCCGCCTTCTTCAGGGATAACCTCCGTCTGGTGATAATAGGAGAGTCCATCTTTATGGGCTCGTTCCTCCTGTTCCTGCTGTTACGGGCTGCCAACCCCGATCTGTGGCATCCATACAACGGGGGCGAGAAACCGATGGAGATGGCCTACCTCACCGCCGTTGTGCGTTCCACGTACATGCCTCCCTACGACCCCTGGTTTGCGGGCGGATACATAAACTACTACTACTTCGGCCAGTTCATCGTGGCCAGCCTCATCAAGGTTACGGGCATACTGCCGGAGATCGCTTTCAATCTGGCTATCCCCCTGTTCTTCGCCCTCACTACGGTGGGGATTTTTTCCTTGGTGTACAACCTGGCAGAGGGCACACGCCGTAGCAGGGGCGCGGACGGCATCAGAGCATCGCCGGTGCTGGCAGGACTGGCTGCCATCTTTTTCGTGGCGCTCATGGGAAACCTGGACGGTATTGTTCAGGTGGGCCAGGGCCTGGCCAGGGTGTGGGGCGATAATCAGCCCTTCGGCACATTCGACTTCTGGCGAAGCAGCCGGATGATACCTCCCGGCGACCCCCGGGGCTACGAGATTACCGAGTTCCCCTTCTTCACCTTCCTCTTCGCGGACCTGCATGCCCATCTTATGGCTATTCCATTCACACTTCTGTCTCTTGGTATGGCTCTGAACGTAGCACTACGCTTCAAGTATGGCCTTGGCCTGGCCTCCAGGGTGTTCCTCATCCTGGCCCTGGCCCTGGCTGTGGGTTCTCTAAGGGCCATCAATACATGGGACTTTCCCACTTATATAGTCATAGGAGTGACGGCGATACTCATCGGAGAGTATGCCCACTCCCGCCGTATCAACCTATCGCTGCTGCTGCGGACTGCCATCCAGGGTGCGTTCCTGTACCTGGCTACGACCACGCTTTTCGCTCCCTTTATAGACACCAACCAGTCCTTTTCCGACGGCGTGTTCTCCAGCAAGTGGCAAACGCCACTTTACGCCTACCTGGGCATTCACGGCCTGTTCGTCTTCGTAGTGTTTACGTTCCTCCTGTACAAGGCCCGCGGCTTTCTCTCAGCAATAATCGGTCTCCCTGGCGGTAGTGGCGGTGGGATCACACGAGAATCCGAGGACTCCTGGAAGGCGCTGAGACTCGTGCTGCTCATAGGACTGCCTCTAGCCTCGTTGATTACCTTCGCTGTAAGCGGGTATACCACTGTGGCCTTCATAGCCTTGCTTATCCTACCGACCGCCACGTTGGCATGGCACTGGCTCTCATCCCAAACGGAACTGCCTTACGGACTCTTTGTCATGATGCTCCTTGGGATGGCACTGGCCCTTGGCGCGGGCGTGGAGATCGTCACCATAAAGGGAGACATAGCCCGCATGAACACCGTGTTCAAGTTCTACCTTCAGGCGTGGGTGCTTCTGGGAGTTGTGAGCGCTTATCTCCTGTGGCGCATGGATTTTGGCCTGGTTTTTTGGAAAATGGCATCCCCGAACCTGGCTGCCAGAATGCTCAGGGGGACGTGGATTGTATTGTTTTTGGCTCTGTTGCTGAGCAGTTCGATATATACCGTGGCTGGGACGCAGGCCCGCTTGAGGGACCGGTTCCAGGTACTGCCCCTCACCTTGAACGGCCTTGCCTACATGGCTGACGCGCAGTACACCTTCGATCGCGGCCGTGGTCGAGAGGAGCTTGCCTGGGACTACGAGGCGATTAAGTGGTTGCGAGGTAACGTCGCAGGCTCTCCTGTAATACTGGAAGGACAGGGGGAGCTATACAGAAGCCTGCATGGACGGATATCCATATATACCGGTCTGCCAACTGTGCTTGGCTGGGATAACCATCAGTCTCAGCAGCGCGGCTACGGCCCCATAATCGGAGAGCGTGTTGAAGACGTCCGTCGCATGTACTCCACCACCAGCGGAGAGGAGGCTCTCGTGCTTTTTGACAAGTACCAGGTGGAGTACATATACGTGGGAGAAATCGAGAGCCACTACTACCCCGCGCAAGGCCTGGAAAAATTCGAGCGCATGCTAGACAGCAACTTGGAACTCGTGTACGCCAATCCGGAAGTGCGGATATATCAAGTGCTCTCAGACTAGCCGTGCTTTGAGAGTGGCAATGGCCTGTGATACTATATGAGTTGGGGTTGCAAGCGCATTTGGAGGGTGGAATGCAAAACAAGGAGAAGAAGGGATGAGTGGAGCGGAACTGGTAGCCGTTATCAGGGACCTGACCATAGTCCTCTTTGCTATGGTCGGTGTCCTGGCAATGCTGATAGCCACAGTCGTGGGCCTTTCGCTATACCGCAAAGTGGCACCCACCCTGGATTCGGCAAAGGCAACTCTAAAGAACGCTCAGGAAGTAACCTCTCAACTGTCGGAGAAGGTGGTAAAGCCCCTGATCAGCGCTTCCACCAAAACGTTTACAGCGGGGCGAGTGGTGGCCTTTCTTCTAGGGCTTTCACGAGGTAGAGGTAAAGGAGGAAAGAAAGATGGCGAGTGAAGAAAGAGGACCGGGATTTGGCATAGGTCTGATCCTTGGAGGCGTTATAGGAGCACTGGCAGGACTCATCCTGGCTCCCGGGCCTGGAGAAGAGACCCGAACTCAGTTCATGGGGAGGACCGCAGGGCTAAGGCAGAAGGCTGAGGAGTTGAGGGCGGCAGCCAGGGAACGCGTGCGTGAAGTCATCGAAGAGGGAAAGGTGGTCGCCAGCCGGATGAGAGGAGAGAGGGAAGTCACCAGTCCAGAGGAGCCCTCCTCAGACAATCTGGAAGAGCCGTCTATCTAAGCCACTGTTAGTCCAACCGGTGGGGAGTTGCCTGGACTCTGGCCCCTTTTGAGAAAGACGTAGAGCCCCTCGCATCCCGTATGGAAGAGCGAGGGGTTCCACAAGGAAGCGCTGACCTAAGAGTTCTGGTAGCGGGGATATGAACCGAAGACCTTCATCATGGAGACCTCCGCTTCCAGGCTGCTGAGGGCCTCCTGCACCGAAGCATCCTCTCTGTGACCATCCAGGTCAATCAGGAAGATATAACGTCCCAGGCTCTCTTTGTTAGGGCGTGACTCCACCTTCGCCAGGTTGATGTTCCTGGTCGCAAAATGGCCCATCGCTGAGTAGAGCATACCTGAACGATCATCATTGAATGAGAAACACAGGGAGGTCTTGTCTCGCCCGGTGGGAGCATGATCATGCTGTGCAAGGACCACAAAACGGGTGTGATTGGCAAGGCTGTCTTGGATTCCCCGCGATAGTATCTCTGCTCCATATATCTCAGCCGCCCTGCTGGTGGCGATGGCCGCCGCCGGAGACTGACTCCCCAGCATATCCTCAACTGCGGCCGCTGTGCTTAAGGCAGCCACAGCCTGAGCTGCGGGAAAATGTCTCTCGATAAAGCGGCGGCACTGCGCCAGAGCCTGAGGATGGGAGTATACCAATTTTATCTCTTGAGCCGAACCGCCTGGCTTAACCAGGAGACAGTGTTCAATTGGTATCACCATCTCGTTGAGGATGGACAGATTTGAATCGTGGATCAGCAAGTCAAGGGTATCTGTAACCGATCCCTCAAGGCTATTTTCTATGGGGACCACACCCTCTTCCGTCATTCTTGAGTCCACCGCTGCCACCACGGCAGCAATTGAGGGAAATGGTAGAAGTTTGGCCTGTGGGTCGTATTGCAGGGCTGCTGCCTCGGTATAAGTCCCTGCCGGGCCCAAATAGGCTATCTGTTTCACCATGCCACTACGCTGCCCCCGTCAGGGCCTCCCGCAAAGCTTCTTCGCCATCCGCAGTGGTTATTGCCACTACTTCATCCCCGGAGCCAAGAACAGCCTCACTGTCGGGCACCATGAGCGTACCGTCCTTTTTCAATATGAAGGAGATTAAGCTGTCTTCAGGTATGGGCACATCCCCTAGAACCCGGCCTACTACCGCCGCGTCCGGTGGTATGCGAATACCAACGACTTCCCGGTTGGACCCCCTGATAGCCATGAAGTGTATCAGTGAATGTGCAGGGAGTTCCTCTTCTATGTGTGACAGTATGATGTCAGTGCTGCTCACACATACATCGATGCCCAACTCTACGAACAGTTTTTCATTGTTCGGGTTGTTGATGATGGAAATAGTTCTGGGCACTTGGAAGCGGTGCTTGGCTATTTGGCAAGCTACCAGGTTGTCTTCATCGGCCCCAGTGGCCGCTATGAATACGTCGGCCCTGGACGTGCCTGCCTCCTTCAATACAGCCTCTTCACAGCCATCGCCCACAATAACCAAGCTTCCCAATTCCTCTCTGATAGTCTCGCTCTTAAGAGAGGAACGCTCGATGATGAAGACCTCGTGCTCGCTTTTCAAAAGGGCTTTGGCGAGATGGTAACCCATTTTGCCTGCGCCTACTACGATTATATACATGGTCTCTAGCTATATACCGCCTGTGAAATCAGGTCGGAGACCATCTGTGTCGAACTCACGGCTGTCAGACCCAACTCCGTATAAATCTCATAACGGGCTGTATCGTCTATCCGGCAGACCACTTTCGGTACCTGAAATACGTGTTTGGCCATTTGTCCAGCCAGGATGTTGGCGGTGTCCCCGGTCGAAACAGCGACAAAGGCATCCGTGTTCTCGATACCTCCATTTCTCAGGTGCTCCTCCAGGGTGCCGTCTCCCACGATTGCTTCCTTCTGAAGCTCTGTCGGCAAACGGCGCAAACTCTCAGGGTTGGCATCGAGGACAACTACTTGGTGGCCTTCTTTCCACAGAGCCGTGGCTATCGTGGACCCAACTCTGCCGCAACCCATCACCAGGACTCTCATGATTCGTAGTTAGGCGTGAGTTGAACCATTTTTGATATCAGGGGTCATAGCATCCCTACAGAGAATTACCTGACACGGAGCATTCTTCAGGATGTATGGAATCGTATCTCCAAGGGTAAATGAGCCGAAGCGTTTCTTGTACGGCATCTGCATCACTATGAGTTCCGATCCTCTTTCCACCGCCTCTTGGACCACGGCCGGCCCTACATCCCTGGCCTGAAGGAGCGTAGCCTCCACAGAGCACTTCAATTCCTTACCCAACTGCTCAAGGTGATGAAGCACCTTCTCCGCCTTGGACGTTTCCTGTGCTATCTCTGCGTCCAGTGGCAGGTCTCTCTTGACCTCAATTACGTACAGAGCGTGTACTGTTGCCTTGTTAACCCTGGCTATCTCACCCGCCAGACGCAATGCTTCGTCGTCACAACCATTATCATGCACCGGCACCAGTATCTTTTCTACAGGCATATCTTGCCTTGCTCCATGCTGCCCTTCAGGGGCATCTTCACTCAACGTTAGTGCCAAATTATAGGGAGCGGTTTCATACACATCAAGCATTGAGAACCGTAAATTGGAGCAGTTTGGTGTTCTTTTCTCTCGTCATGATGGCATGCCGGCTTCTAGCACAGCCCTAGCAGGCTGCGGATAAAGGGGGTCCCTGGCAAATGGCAGCGGAATTGGTCTGGCTGACCCGGCGATATACGTTGTAGAAGACCCGGGAGATTCATGTTAACTCTCACATCCATCTTAGACTGTGACGCCTTTCGCCGATCAAAGAAGGGCGTCAATCTGGCCCCAGAGTTTTTCCGCAGCCTGCTAGGTACCTTCATGACCCAACTCCTGCTGACGCGGATGTAATCTTTCCAGCTGTTCGTCCTTAGCAGCCACCACCAGGATATCTCCCTTATGAAGGATATCATCCTCATCTGGGGCCAGGGTCACATCTTTACCTCGTTTTATTGCAATGACCGCCACGCCATACTTGTCCCTGGCACCTCCACCCAGTCCCGCATCCTTGAGGCTCTTGTCAGCAAGAGAGTCCGGCACCTTTATCTTGCTTATACCGAAATCGGGTGTCAGGTCCATATACTCCAGTACATCCGGATTGAACAGGCTGTGAGCTAAAAACTCCCCCATCTCCTGTTCAGGGTAGATTATCTTATGCACCCCTATCCTCTGAAGGGTATTGCCGTGAAGCGGATTCTCGGCCCGAGCGATGATGAGAGGCACATCCAGGGTAGCCAGGAGGACCGAGGTCATGAGGCTGGACTGCATGTCGGAGCCAACCGCCACTATGGCCGCATCGAAGTTGGTTACGCCAAGCTCTCTCAGGGTCGTCTCGTTGGTCGCATCTCCCTGAACGCTGTAGGTTAACTGTCCCAGGTTGGCCTGTACCACCCTCTCGTCGGTGTCAATGCCAAGCACATCATATCCCAACTGGAAAAGGGTGTGTGCGACGCTTGTCCCGAACCTGCCGAGACCTATTACCATCACTGACTTGGCCATTTCACCTCAACCTATTTTAACCCTTTCTTCAGCATACCGATAGGGCACAGCTTCCTCTCGCTGTGCCAGAATCAGCGCCAGTGTAATTGGCCCTATTCTCCCAAAGTACATGGTAAGGATTATGATTAGCCGCCCCATCTGCGATAGTTCGTCGGTAATTCCTGTGGAGAGTCCGACAGTGGCGAAGGCAGATATGGTCTCAAACAGTATCTGGATAAACGGGAAACCCTCGCTAACGGTCAGAAATAAAGCCACTGCGAATACTGTTGCCATCCCCAGCATTAGCACCGTCAGAGCACGATAGACCTGCGTCTGGGGTATTTCCCTGCCGAAGGCCGTTACGTGGGTCTTCCCGCCGATGGAGGACAGTACCGCAGCCAGCAGTACGGCAAAGGTATTCACCTTGATGCCTCCGGCGGTTGAAGCAGACGCCCCTCCAATAAACATCATCCCGGTGAGGAAGAAGTTGCTGTGCTGCTCCATATCCCCGAAGTCCACCGTGGTGAACCCGGCGGTCCTGCCGCTAGCGGATAGGAGAAACGAGTCCAGTATTTTAGTCCAAACAGGCAGGGAACCAAATGTAGCTGGATTGGCATATTCCGCAATGAAAATAACCCCGGTTCCCAAAAGAAGCAACGCTGTGGTTACGACGACAACCAGCTTTGTGTCCAGCATATACCGGTTGAACCTACGATACCCGAATACATCCAGCATCACGCTGTAGCTCAACCCCCCCAATACGATGAGGAGAATAAGCGGAATCAGGAGAGCGTAGTCCTGTTGGAAAGCGCTCAGGCTCTGGGAATCCGGGAGTATGACGAACCCTGCGTTATTGAAGGCCGAAACGGCGTGGAATCCAGCCTGCCACAGGGCCGTCCCAAGTGGGTATTCATAGACCAGCCTCGCAAACAGAACAAGAAAGCCCACTATCTGTATGGCCACCACGACGAAGACGATTCGCAGGGTGAGCCTTATCAGGCCGCCGAGCTGATTGACCCCCAGACTCTCCCTCATCAGCAGACGGTTAGCCAGAGTTATGCGTTGACCTATGATGACAAGGAGGAAGGTGGCGCTGGTCATGATTCCCAATCCCCCGGTGAATATGAGGACCATGATTACGAGCTGCCCGGAGAAGCTCCAGTATGTTGGAGTGTCCACCACCACTAACCCGGTGACAGTAACGGCGGACGCGGCGGTGAAGAAGGCATCGGAAAAGGGGGTAATGCCTCCCTGAGTATTGGTGAAGGGCAGGAGCAAGAGTAGTGTCCCCACACCGATGAGGAAGGCAAATCCTCCCATCAGCATGTAAGGGGAACCGAAGTTCTTGGGAGGAACTCGCGGCGGAGCCGCCGTAATATGAAGCGGCCGGATCTCTTCCTCGCGGGGGTGCCTTACTACCCTATCGCCCGGTCTGGGACGCCACACCTGTCGCAAACCTTACTTCCTGCTCGTCAAACCTTGGGAAAGTGAATAGCTCATGTCTGAACGGAGTCTAAAAAGCTTCGAATTGGAGTATCCGCAATTAAGCGAGGGAGGTTTAATCATGAAGGGAAGAGGCTTGAAAAAGCAACGCTAGCAAGCATTATAATGTGTGCGTCACGAACTATCGTTCTAACATTCATCTGCGCGGCGATTCTATATCCATTGGCTTCTCCTGTCAATGAGTGAACCCGGTGGTACAGACCCTCTTCACAATTCGTCCCGACAACTAACCATTCAAAATGAACGGCGTGGGGACTGGATAATCTGTGAGCAGATCACAGGAGATCGCGCAGCCGGGAACGCAGAAGAACGTGGGTTATAGATAGAAGCACAACGCCGGCAGCTAGAAAGAATACTAGACCAAAACTGAAATTATGAGCAACAACACCCAAGGCTGTGCCAGCCGCGGGAGCGTGTTCCGTATCGGTTGCAGCCATCAAGAATATGCTTAAGCCTACCGCCAACGCCGCCTCTAAATCGAAGAGAATGGGAGTGGCGGACAGTATGCTCTGACCAATGGCAGTGCCATCAAGAATCGAAAATGCACTGCCAATGGCAAGGCAGATGAAGTGCCCGCCGATGACGTGACGAGGAGTAGCAGTAGTGCTATGAGGTGTGACAAACACCACGAAGGCCGTGGACGCTATGGCCGCGATGACGATGGCCTTGGAAAGATGGGCACCTTCTAAAGTCAGAATCAAGAATAATGCAAGGGTAGCAAGAGAGCACTGGAACAGGTATCTGTTGAACCCCTGCTTGACCTTCGGGTCGAAGACCCTCACCGGCAACTTCATATATGTTCACTCCAGATGCATTAGATCAGCTTATGACGGCCATCCAACCTTAAGCTGTCTTAAACCATATGCAAAGAGTCAGGTTTCTGTACTCTGTACTCCCGCACATGTGCCTATTCATGGAGTAATAACGGCACCGTTTCGTGAGTTTGCGTACAGAACCCCATATAGCCAACGGACTATTGCAGGGGCGAATAGTCCGTTGGCTTGAGAATGCGGTTGGTTATCCTGGCAACCAGCTGCCCCTGGCTCTCCGTTTCGGCGAAGAGTTCCAAACGCTCACCGTCTGCCCTGAAGGCACTCCACGCACGCTCACGTTGTGCCATGTCATCGAACGCCAGCATGTATACGAGGGTGTTGCTGGTTCCAACATCCTCAGTCCAGAACCCCACAGCTTTGAGGCCATGTTTCTCGAAGTATTTCATAGTTATATTGGCAAACCTCTGATTGAGCGCCTGTATTTTCCCGGGCATTGCCTCATATGTCCGTATTTCGTAAATCATGTCAAGCCTCCCCTATATCTGAATGTCTGATTCCATCCAGCAGAGTGCTGAAAAACTCCCTTCGACTATCACCCGTAAATGGAATGGAATTCTCTTTGGAATCCCCTGCGTCACGCTTCACAAAAGCCTTCCCTGTTCCCTCAGGTCAAGCAGGCCAAGCTTCGACATGGCCGCTTCCCCGATCTTACGCCCCCCTGGTGTTCTGAGAACAAACCCCATCTTCAGCAAAAAGGGTTCCACCACATCGACAAGGGTCTGCACCTCTTCGTTTACAGTCGCAGCCAGGGCATCTATGCCCACCGGGCCGCCTCTGTAGTTCTCGGCGATGGTGCTCAGATACAGCCTATCGAGCCTGTCCAGTCCCAGTTCGTCCACACCCTCCCTGGTCAGTGCGGTGTTCGCGACATCTTTGGTGATGGTGCCCCGGGTCTTCACTTGGGCGTAATCCCTCACCCGCCGCAATAGCCGGTTCGCCACCCTGGGGGTCCCTCTAGACCGGCTGGCAATCTCCTGGGCACCTTCCTGGTCTATGTCCACATTGAGGATTTCGGCGGAGCGGCTCACCACCTTCGTTAATTCCTCCGTTGAATAGAAATCGAGGTGGTAAATCATTCCGAAGCGGTCTCGCAGGGGAGGTGTGAGCAGTCCGGCCCTTGTGGTTGCTCCAATCAGGGTGAACCGCTTGAGTTGAAATGGAAGTGTTCGAGCAAATGCACCCTTACCGTAAACAAAATCTACCTGGAAGTCCTCCATAGCGGAGTACAGGTACTCCTCCACTGTGTGAGGCAACCGGTGTATTTCGTCTATGAACAGCGCTTCCCCTTCATTCAAATTCGACAGGATGCCAACGATGTCAAGGGGCTTTTCCAGGGCAGGACCAGAGGTATGGACTATTTCTGCACCCATCTCCCTGGAGATGATGTGGGCCAGCGTAGTTTTCCCAAGCCCCGGAGGGCCATGAAAGAGCACGTGCTCAAGAGGCTCCTTGCGCTCTCTAGCGGCATCTATGGCAATGCTGAGGCTCTCCACCACCAGTGTCTGTCCCACATACTCATCCAACGTACGGGGACGCAGGCTCCATATCAGACCCTCTTCAGGCTCAGGCCCCTGCTTAACCTCTACCTCAGCCGCCGGCTCCTGATCGTCTCCTTTTATGATGCGTTCTCTTGGCATCTATTCGCTCAATCCACGTTCCAGCCTGAAGACTTCCCTCAGCAGTTCCTGAGCATCTCTGAGGTTGGATACGGCCTTGGCCGCCTCCTCTACCTTTTGCCTTGCATCGGCACGGCGATGTCCCAGATTCACGAGCACGCTCACCACCTCTTCTTCGACATCTCCATGCGCCGTAACAGCAGGAACGGTGGTATATCCCTCGTCCTTGAGCAGTGCCCATTCCGCCACCTTGCCCCGTAGAGTGGCAACCATCTTATCAGCAGTCCTCTTCCCTATCCCAGGCATTCGCACCAACAGGCCTGTGTCTCCATCCTCTATTGCCCTGGCTATGGTGGAAATGGAGAACACCAGTGCACGTGCTGCAGTACTGACTCCAACGTCCTCCACTTGAATCAGTTTCTCGAAGAAGGTGCGTTCATATTCTTTTCTAAAACCTACGAGGACTGGCCGGGGCTGTCTCTCCGATACATGGAAGTATATCTCCATCTCCACCTCGTCACCCTCGCTTCTCTCCTCTTCTTCGAGTGAACGCATAACGAAGTACGGAAGGAGCAGCTCGTAGCCAACGCCCTTAACGTCAATGACTACGCGCCCTTCATCCTTGTAGATACGCCGAATAATACCCTTGAGATAGTTGATCACTGTCTATTACACCTGCATAGGGATATTCAGCTAGCCCTACGACCCTGCAAAATCATTTCAGTTGCTCCAGCCATCTGCCAGTGGCATAGAGCCAGGGCTAAGGCATCCGCAACGTCATTGGGTTCAGGGACGTGCGTCAGATTCAGACGCGTCTGGATTGCCCTTTGTAGCTGTGCTTTGCTGGCCCTGCCGCTGCCTACCATAGAATGCTTCACCTTGGTGGAAGCGTAGTTGAACACAGGTATCCCCGCTTGAGCTGCCGCCAAGCAGACCACACCACGCGCGTGGCCCATGAGTATTGCTATATTTGGGTAGGCATAATGGGAGTATATCTCCTCCAGAGCCAGTGCGATGGGGGAATACTCGGCCACAACCTCCCGAATGCCGTCATAGAGGGTGAGCAATCTCTGCGCTATTGGTGTGGAGGAAGGGCCACCCTGGATGATCCCGCCCTCTTTCAACCGCACATCGCTTCCTTGGGCTTCTATCACTCCGTACCCCATTCGGAGAAGGCCGGGGTCAACTCCCAAAAGAATCATCTGATCACCCCAGGCTGGCATTCTATGCTGCCCATTCTAGGGTTCTTTCCCAGGGAGAGTCAAGGAAGACGAACATCCTTTTTCACGACGCCCTTGACAAGCAGGAAGGCCGAGGCTAAAATATAAACAGTTCAGTGTTTTTAAAAATAGTAACTCATGTATAACGAACAGTTCGACAAGGAAGCAATAGCGATCTTCAAAGCCCTGTCTGACAAGACTCGGTACCAGATTGTACGCATGATGCTCAAAGTAGACGAGGTCAGTTGCGCTGAGATCACAGATAGATTTCCCCTCTCTAGCCCAGCGCTATCGCACCATTTCCGCGTCCTGGAGAACTGCGGCCTCATGGAATCCCGCAAGGAGGGACTGCACATGTTCTTTCGTCTCAACCACGATCGGCTGGAGCGTTTTCTGCCCCAGTTCGAGGGGATTCATGGGAAGGCACGGCAGGAATCAACCGTGTAGGCCTCTCTTTTTTGGGTAAGAGTTCCATAGTTTTAGAATTTTGCATCTACAGAAGGAAACCCGCATCTATATAAACAGGCAACCCAGAAAGGAAGTGCACAATAATGCCAACATGTAGCTAACTTGATACCTCTAAATGGTCCATGCAATGCCTGGACCTGACATTAATTTATAACGTGAAAAATGCAGAATGAAGGAGACAGAAATGACCTGGAAGATTGACAATAGCCATACGAGCATCGAATTCTCAGTGCGGCACATGATCGTGGCCAAAGTAAAAGGGCGATTCGGGAAAGTAAGCGGCACCATTGACCTGGATGAGGAGGACCCCACCCGCTCCTCCATTGAGGTAGAGGTAGACATCGCCAGCCTAGATACCCGGGAGCAGCAGCGCGACGCCCACCTGCTGTCGGCGGACTTCCTGGAGGTGGAGAAGTATCCCACAATGACGTACAGGAGCCATCGCATCGAGCGCCACGGAGACGGATACAGGGTGGTCGGGGATCTGACCATCAAAGGCGTCACCCGGGAAGTGGTACTTGACGCGGAATTCTCAGGTGTGGCTACCGACCCTTATGGGTTAGTACGAGCGGGCTTCAGCGCCGAGACGGCCATAGACCGAAAGGACTTTGGCCTTGAATGGAATGTAGCCCTGGAAGCGGGCGGAGTGCTGGTTGGAGACAAGGTGAACATTTCACTGGACGTGGAGGCGATCAAGGAAACGGAATCACTGGTCGCAGAGAGCAAAGCGGCTTAAGTAATACCCGACCACCGCGGGCGAATCCTAGAAGACTCTGATGTAATCGAGGCAGGACCTCTGAGGTCTTGCCTCGATTAGGTTCTAAGGCCTGACGGCGACTATCTCCAGCCAGTTGCGAGGTATAAAGTTAACCTTCATCTCCTCGAATAGCTGAGTTGCTGCCTTTTGAAGGGAGTTGCTGGCCTCTTTCAGTGGCACGCCTGGCAGGACACCCGTTATCCAGTCCTCAAACTGGCTTATGAGCACCCAGCCTTCCAGGGGCACCTGGATGGTGTTGACTCGCTGTTCCTTAATCTGGAAACCACGCTCTTTAAGCAGATCGGTGTACTGCTCCACGGTCAAGTGCTGGCGGGCTTCCACCTTCTCAGCCTTGACTGGCGACAAGCCGTACTCGGACCTTAGAATACGCACCGACCTGAACATCCATCGCCGATACCACTGCTCGGTCTCCGGAGGATGCCCGCCCTCATAGAACGATGTGTTGAAGGCGAAGACTCCGCCGCTCCGCAGGGTGGAAAAGACCTCACCTGAGAGCTGCTCTTTGTCGGGCACCAGATGGATGGCATTGCAGAACACCACCGCATCCACCTTCTCACGTATTACCTGCGACAGATGCTCGGCCCGACCCTGGACGAACTGCACCATGGCATCCTTGGCACTGCTTATCTCTGCCCTGGCCTGCTTGAGAGCGAAGGTCGAGAGGTCAACTCCAATAACCAGGCTCTCTTTAGCCCCACGCAGCCTCTCCAGAATAATCTTTGTTACTCCACCGGTGCCGCATGCCAAGTCCACAACCCGCTGGCCTGGATGTACCTGTGAGAGTTCGACCAAGTCGGTGTTGATTTTCCGATAGAAAGGTGTGTTGGCAAAAGCGGCAAAGGAGAAGTTCATGTCACCTGCACTTACATACGTCACTTTTTCCTTGTTTGCCATGGTGTTGGTTCCCCCAGTTCGTTATCTATTTGCACATCCAGAACTGTGGACTCTTGCTCATGAGCAACGACTCAGTCCACAGCATCCGATGCTGTTTCACCGAAATGATACTCGACTTGACAAGTTCCAGTCAACACCACCCCATCACACGCACGAGTGTCACACTCAAATCATCTGGTTGATATGGTGACAACATACCTCATGGCAGGCTGGCGAATACCACGCGCTGCCTTCCCGCAAGGTCTTTATGCAGGGTGCAATTACCGTCTGACACAACTGAGCGGATCAGTGAGCAGACTTCTTCCCCCTGCTCAGGCGATATCTCCATGATGAGGCCTCCCGGCCTGCTCAGCTTCGATATGGCCTGTGGCACAAGGGAACGGATGACTTCGAGTCCGTCCTCACCACCGTCCAGGGAAACCAGGGTCTCAGTCCGCACTTCCCTGGCGAGGTATGGAATATCCCCCCTTGAAATGTACGGAGGATTGCTGACCACCAGGTCGAAGGGCCCCTGCATCTGGCTCAGAAGGTCGCCCTCCAGAATGGTTACCCTTTGCTCCACTCCGTGGTCCTGGCAGTTGAGCCTGGCCGTCTCCAACGCCTGCGTGGAAATGTCTGTTGCGTATACCGCTGCCTGTGGCAGGTGCACCGCCAGAGCGATGGCAATGGCGCCACTTCCCGTACATACGTCTGCTATGCGAATGGGACGACCGGCTGGAAATGACCCGGCAAGCTCCCGTGCAAACTCCAAAGCAAGGTCAACCACCAGCTCCGTCTCAGGACGAGGAATGAAAACCCTGGAGTTCACCCTTAGATTAAGCCCATAGAATTCTCTGTAGCCGGAAATGTACGGCCAGGGCTCACCATTAAATCGCCTGGCCAGGTCTCTGGCTAAAGTTTGTCGCTCTTCAAGGGTTACTGGCCTATCGGGAGAGGAGTAGAGGCGAGACCTGTCTATGTCCAGGGCCTTCATGAGAAACAGGTCCGCCTCCAGGGAAGCCTCCTCCACCCCATGGGATTCCAGGGCCAGGCGAGTCTCTTCAAGAAATCGCCCCAGTGTCACTTCAGCCCTCTTCCAGCAGGCGAGCCTGCTCTTGAGTGGTCAAGCCATCTATGAACTCGTCCAACTCACCCAATAGAATTCGCTCCAGGTTGTGGCTGGTCATGCCTATCCTATGGTCCGTCACCCGGTTCTGAGGAAAGTTGTAGGTGCGCACCTTCTCCGAGCGGTCTCCCGTACCCACCTGGGACTTACGTGTTGCCGCCATCTCTTCATGCTGCCTGTTAATCTCCTGGGCCAGAATCCGGGCACGCAGGACTCCCATAGCACGTTGCTTGTTTTTGAGCTGAGAGCGCTCGTCCTGACATATGGCAACGAGGCCCGTTGGGATGTGTACAATGCGGACAGCCGTAGCCACCTTCTGCACGTTCTGTCCGCCATGCCCGCCTGCGTGGAATATGTCGATGCGAAGGTCGTTCGGGTCAACATCCACCTCCACCTCCTCAACCGCAGGAAGGACAGCCACGGTGGCCGCGGAGGTATGGATACGGCCCTGTGTCTCTGTGGTTGGCACACGCTGGACACGGTGACCACCGCTTTCGTGCTTGAGGCGGCTGAACGCTCCCTTGCCCTTGACCTCGAAGACGACCTCTTTGAAGCCGCCGATGCCCGTTGGACTGGAGTCTATTACGTCCACGTCCCACCCCTTGACCAGGGCGTAGCGCGCGTACATGCGGTACAGGTCTCCCGCAAAGAGGGCTGCCTCCTCGCCCCCCGTACCTGCCCTTATCTCCACTATCACATCCTTGTCGTCATTGTGATCCTTGGGGAGCAGGGCCAGACGCAGCTGTTCTTCCAGGTTCTCTTTGCGCTCCTCAAGCGATTCCATCTCTTCCTGGGCCATTGCTTTGATGTCCGCTTCATGGCTCTCGTGGAGGATGGTCGTGGTCTCGTCCAGCTGCTGGGAAACCGCGCTGTACTGGTCAAACAGGGCTACTGTACTCTCCAAAGTCGCCAGCTCTTTGGCCAGTACCTGGACGCGCTCGTGATCCGTGGCGATCTCCGTGCGCGCCAGCATTTCTTCTATCTCGGTGAAACGCCCCTTCAGGGCTTGGAGTCGGTCTAACACGGTGTGTCCATCCAATGGGTCTCAGAGATGTTGAGTGTACGTGGACATTATGCGGCTTTGGTGCGAATCTTTCAACGGCTGTTGGCTATAGTACACAGATTTCCAGTTGCCCCCCCTCGCTATAGCTGATACAATCCCCCGCAGGGCTAGTGGTTTCGCCATCAGCCCCTATAGTCGTTGGAGTTACTGTGACCCTTAAAGGGCTCTTTCCCCTGCTCTCCCAGAGCAAACAGCACCGGAGCGTCCTTGAGCTGCTAAGCCAGGGGCAAGCCACGGTGCAGGCTGTCCTATTGGACTCTACCCTCCCCTACTGGATCGGAGCCCTGAGGGATGAGTTGAACACCCCCATCTTGATGGTGGCGCCCCGGCCTGAAAAAGCACGACGGGTGTACGAGGACCTCCTGGTCTGGTGTGGAGAAGACGCGGAGGTGTACCAACTGCCCGAGGGTGAGACCCTGCCCTTCGAGCGGCTCATGGCCGACGATGCCACGACCCACGGCCGCATCAGGGCACTGGCTGCCCTGATGAACCTGGACGACGAGAACCGCCGGTTTCCTCCGATAGTCGTTGCCTCCCTGGCAGCTATTTCACAAAAAACACTTTCACAAGAGGTCTTTCGTGACGCCTGCCACTACGTAACCGTGGGCCAGCAGGTCAACCTGAGCGACCTGATGAACCGGTGGCAGGAGATGGGCTATCGTGTGGAGCGGGTCGTTGAGAACCACGGCACCGTGAGCCGACGCGGTGGCATTCTGGACATCTATTCGCTGGGAGCAAAGCTCCCCGCTCGCATCGAACTGGTTGGAGACTCGGTCGAGAGCATTCGCCTTTTCGATCCCATGACACAGCGCTCGGTGAAATCGGTCGAAAGGGTGTTCATCCTGCCCGCCCAGGAGGCACTGCCAGCGCTTGGGAAACGGGACGAGGTTGAGGAGCTATACAGCCAGCTCGACGCCTCCAATTGCACCGTTACCACACAGGAACGTATCACAGAAGAGATGAGCCTGCTTTCAACCGGCCATATACCGGAGGAGCCCGGTTTCTACAGCGGTTTCTTCTGTCAGGGAATCCCATTGGATTTTCTTCCCAAAGATGGTCTCCTGATGGTGGTGAGGCCGGGTGAGGTGGAAGAAGAAGGTCTGGCCATGGATGAGAAGGCCGGAGACTTGAGGTCAGCCAAGGAGGAACGAGGAGACGTGCCCCGAAACTTCCCCTCGCTTCATATTCCAGCGAATGAGCTGAACGAACGGCTGTCGTCGGCACTCCGTCGACTGGACGTTTCTCCATGGACATCTGGCCTTGTTTCTAACGGAGGGTCACCATCGGCGGAGATGGACTTCCTACCTCCAAGGAGCTACTCGGGCCGGTTGGATGCCCTGGCCAAGGATGTTCTGAGTTGGCAGCAGGATGGAGACAGGGTGCTGCTGGTATCGCATTACGCCGCTCGTTTGACCGAGGTCTTTCGGGGTCAAGGTATCTCTGTTCCGCTGGACAGGGAATTTGTCGATAGGGATTTTGATGGAGGACTTGGCAAGGGTACTGTCGCGCTGGTACGCGGCTCCCTGGCCGAAGGATGGAGCCTCCCACTGGACGGTTCCACCCTGCACGTCCTCACCGACGTGGAGATTATGGGACAGGCTAAAGAGCGCCCCACCAGGAGGAGAGCACCAGTTCGACGCGCCGCCTTCCTCTCGGACCTTGAGCCTGGGAGCTACCTTGTTCACACGGAGCACGGCATCGGGCGTTTTGCAGGCACCAACCGCATGGGTGAGGGAGAGAACGAAAGAGAGTACCTGGTGCTTGAGTATGCCGAAAGCGACAAGCTCTACGTGCCAACCGACCAGTTGGACAGGCTGTCCCCATACACGGCCCCGGGAGAGCGTGTTCCAGCTCTCACACGCCTGAGCACCCAGGAGTGGAGCCGTTCCAAGGCGAGAGCCAAGGCATCCACCAGAGAATTGGCAGAGCAACTCCTGGCCCTCTATGCCTCTCGGGAGATGGCCCAGGGAATCACCTTCTCCCCCGACACGCCTTGGCAGCAGGAGATGGAAGACTCTTTTCCATACGAGGAAACCCCTGACCAGTTGGAGAGCATCCGCGAGGTCAAGTTGGACATGGAAGTGTCCAGGCCAATGGACCGTCTGGTGTGCGGCGACGTTGGCTACGGCAAGACCGAGGTAGCCTTGAGGGCAGCCTTCAAAGCGGTAATGGACGGGCTTCAGGTGGCAGTCCTGGTTCCTACCACCGTCCTGGCCCAGCAGCACTACGCCACCTTTACCCAACGGCTCGCGCCCTTCCCGGTGAGGGTCGAGGTGCTGAGCCGTTTCCGCACCAACGAGGAGCAGCGACAAGTGACGGAGAAATTGACCTCGGGACTGGTGGACATATGCATCGGCACCCACCGCCTGCTGCAAATGGACGTATCTTTCAAGAACCTTGGCCTTGTGATCGTGGACGAGGAGCAGCGTTTCGGAGTCGCTCACAAGGAACGCCTCAAGGGGCTGAGGAAGGACGCGGACATCCTCACGCTCAGCGCCACTCCCATACCACGCACTTTGCACATGGCACTCTCAGGAGTGAGGGACATGAGCACCATAGAAACTCCCCCAGAGGAACGCCTGTCCATCAAGACCTACGTGTCCGAGTACAGCGAAGACCTGATACGGGAGGCCATCTTACGTGAGATAGACCGGGGCGGCCAGGTGTTCTTTCTTCACAACCGGGTGCGCAGCATTGCGGAGACCGCCGAAAAGATACGCAACATCGTCCCGGAGGCCACGGTCTCTGTCGGCCACGGCCAGATGCCCGAGGATGTCCTGGAGACCGTAATGGCCGACTTCGCTCAGAACAAGAGCGACGTGCTTGTGTGCACCACCATCATCGAGGCGGGGCTGGACATTCCAAACGCCAACACACTAATCATAGACAGGGCAGATATGCTGGGACTGGCCCAGCTCTATCAGCTACGGGGCCGTATTGGAAGGAGCGCCAACAGGGCCTATGCATATTTGATGGTGCCCAAGAATGGCCGCGTCACGGAGACCGCGGAGAAGCGGCTCAGGACCATTCTGGCGGCCACGGAACTGGGATCTGGATTCCGCATTGCGATGAGAGACCTTGAGATAAGGGGTGCGGGCAACATCCTGGGGGCCGAACAGAGCGGGCACATCCACGCCATAGGCTACGACCTGTACTCCCAATTGCTTTCCGAGGCTGTGGAGGAGTTGAAAGCAAGGCAGGACGGGTCTGTGGACGACGTTCCTCAACCCGCTGAGGTGAAACTGGACCTGCCAATTTCTGCCTACATACCCCTCGACTACATCCCTGACCTCACCACTCGTCTTGGTGTATACCAGCGACTGGCCCGTCCGCTGCGCCGCGAAGAGATAGAGCCCTTGGGCGACGAAATCAGGGACAGGTTCGGCTCACTTCCGAAGCCGGTCAGGGAACTGCTGTACGTGGTGGAACTCAAGGCGCTGGCCAGAGAGGCAGGGGCAGAATCCATATCACGTCAGAGTAAGATGGCGGTGATACAACTCAGAGAGCCGGTGGGAGGAGCGCGGGTGGCCCTTCAGAAGGTATTGGGCAATGCGGTTCAGGTGGGACACAGCCAGATAAGAGTGCCTCTAAATGCAAGCTGGCAGCAAGAGATTGTGCAGACATTTGCAGGACTGGCTGCCTTCAAAGCCGAGGTCTTGGAGCTTTCCGGCGGGGGGTAGAGCCTGACTTAGAGTTTTACAATGAATAGTGAAACGAATTAAGATTATAGGGGCATCGAGATGAATTGGGACGCGGTAATGCCAATCCTAATGGGGACAGGTCTTGTTGTAGAGGTGACAGGACTTGTTGGAACCCAACTACTGGAATCTCATATACACAGAATTCAGGATGATGAAGCGAGAATCGCAGAGGATGAGCGCCTTCGTCCTCTCAGCTACTTACTTTGGGCCGGAATTATTATCGGCGTCCTATTATTTGTCGCGATTTTCGTTGGAGAAGGCATAATCAGCAATATTTCTGATGTGGAAAGAGACGCCTGGGATGGGTGTGGCCCTGGCCGGTGCTAGAGAATTCATGCAAGTAGCTTAGGATTATTCTGAGATATACCAGCCTTCTGGGAGTTCCATCCCATCACCCTTCAAGAGAGCTATGTACTCATACAACAGATTCCTGGCGCGTTCGCTTGATTCATCATCTCGTTTGACAAAAGCTTCGTGCTCCGCTTCAAGCCACTCTCTATTCTTAATGTCTAACAGCTGCTTGCGCGTCTAAATAAACTTTCGAATGTCGTTCTCATTTGACAATAGGATGGCTCCCTTCATGGTATATATCTCCAATTTGACGCCTGACTTTGGCATGTTACTAAATATGCAATCGTGGTTCAATCGTATACACTCATACCCTAGATAATAAACGGATTGCACCACACCCGGTACTATTCTATCCCTCCCCTTCCTTCATCTTCCTCACCAAGTCCACGAGCTCCGCCAGACCCTCTATGCGGGGACAGTCCTGGACATCGGTCTTCAGGCCATCGCGGTCGAGGAACACGGGGTGAATACCGACGCCACGCGCGCCCTCCACGTCGGTCTCATACTGGTCACCCACGTACAGAGCCTCCTCTGGTTCCACCTGAGCACGGCTCAGGGCCTCCAAGAAAATGGGCGGGTGGGGCTTGCCAGCGCCCACATCCTGAGAATTAATCGCGAAGTCCAAATGTGGATATAGGCCAAGGTCGTCGCACAGCTTGTTTATATCGCCGTCGTTGTTGGACAGTAGCGCCAGGGTAATGCCCTGTTTCTTGAGCATATCAAGCGTGGGAAGAACGTCGTCGAAGAGGGCGTAATCGTAGGGGAACTCCCTGATCCGTGTGATTACATTCAGCGCCAATTCGTGAGAGACCTGCACCCCAGCGCCCTCTAGAATCAGGCGTTGATACTCGGCAAAGAATTCTTTCGTATTCCGGCTATCCCGTTCCCGCAGGGGCAGTCGTGCCGCCTCCCGAGCCATGTAGTCATCGGCCATGGCATAGCCTCTGGCAATGCCCTCGGGCGTGACCTGGATGCCGAACTCGCCGCAGGCCCTGGCCTGAAGCTCCTCCCTTGGCGGATCGAATTTGCCCAATGTGTTGTAGAAGTCGAAGAAAATAGCTTTTATCATAATCTTTGGTAAATTCTTATAATGTTTCCATAAAATTCCATAATAAAAGACATTTTGCATAAGACGTCTGTCTCAAAGTAATGGTAGCATAGTGATAGTAGGGGGCGATCCGTGAGCTTACTTGGCGGGATAACAAAACTGGCATCGGCGTCCCTTGACATGCTCTATCCACCCAGGTGCGTTGGCTGCAACAGCGAAGGACGTTTCCTCTGCTCCACCTGCCTCGATTCCCTACCGCGGCTCGTTGCTCCCTACTGCCTGCGTTGCGCTCAACCAATCGCCCGCGGCAATACGTGCGCCCGCTGCCTTGAATCGCCACTGGCCATAGACGGCATACGCGCCCCGTTCCTGATGGAAGGGACAATCAGAGAGGCCGTGCACCGCGTGAAGTACAACAACCTCCGCTCCATAGCTCCTGTACTGGGAGGACTTCTGGCAGATTTCCTTGTTTTGCATAATTTACAAAATAGTTCGCAGCAAGCGCCGGCGCGAGTCCTCGTGCCGGTCCCGTTGCACCGGCAGCGCGAGAAACAACGCGGGTACAACCAAGCACACCTGTTGGCCAAAGAAATAGGTGCGAAACTCGGAATCGCAGTCGTCCCACAGGCGCTCTTCCGCGTAAGCAACGGGCCTCCGCAGGCCAAAAGCTCCACAGCCCAAGAGAGAAGGGCCAACGTTCAAGGCTCATTCCGCTGTCCCAATCCATTTCTGATGGAAGGATTGGAGGTGGTGCTGGTGGATGACGTTTGCACCACGGGCGCCACCCTGGAGGCCTGCGCTCTGGCCCTCAAGGAAGCGGGAGCCGCCGCCGTATGGGGTCTGACCCTGGCGCGGGAATCCTAGAGAATAGATCACCCAATCATGCCTACCACGGGCATTTCCAGAACTGTTCCCTTGAGGGAAGCCCCAACTTCAAATAGAATATATGTATAGAACATCCTGGCATCATGTGGATAGCCAGGTACATAATTGCCCCTGATACAGGACAGAGAGGAAGAGAGGAAGAGAGGAAGAATGGACGCAGAAATACGGGGGAAGAATCTCACCGTCTCCGAGAGTTCCAAGAGCTATATCACCAAGAAACTGGACCGGCTGAGCCGCCTCCTCGACAACATAGGCGAGGCCAGAGTGGAGTTGACCATGGAGAACACCCGCTCTCAGCAGGACAGGATAGTCGCCCAGATCACTCTGAACTTTAACGGGACAATCCTGCGCGGCGAAGAGAGAGCGCCAACCATCAACGCGGCCATCGACGCAGTGGCCGAGACGTTGGACGGCAGGGTGCGCAGGCTCAAAGGCAGGATGTACAAGAGCGAGCAGGTCAGGAAGTCCGAAAAGTCCGCAACCATAAGGGACCCGCAAGCTACTGAAATCCGGCAGGATGAGGAATCCTCCGTTGAAAGCAATGGGCTTGCGCGCGTGAAACGGTTCATCATGAAACCCATGCCCGTGGATGAGGCCAAAAACCAGATGGAGCTGCTTGGGCACGACTTCTTCTTTTTCTACAATATCGACACCAGTGAGTACAACGTCCTCTATAGACGAGTAAACGGAGGTTACGGCTTGCTGGAGCCGGATCTTATATAGGTAGATGGCGTTGACAGGCCAAGTGCCCTTCCCTAAACTAGGCTAGGTGAAAGCCCCTGCCCGCCGAGCGGGGGAGGGGCTTGTCGGGGACAAAAAGGACAAAAGAATCTGCCGGGCGAGAGCTATGGCGACAGGGGCTGCCTGGCTCTCGTTGCATTTGAGTAATTGTGAGGGCTGGTAAGGAGGTATCATGGGCGTTTTGAAATTAAGTGACCCGGATGTCGCACTAGCCATTGAGAAGGAGGCCGAAAGGCAGCGGAAAAGCATAGTCCTCATCGCCTCCGAGAACTACGTCAGCAAGGCAGTGCTTGAGGCCCAGGGTTCTCACCTCACCAACAAGTACGCCGAAGGATACCCCGGACGGCGCTACTACGGCGGCTGCGAGTACGTGGACATCGTCGAACAACTGGCCATAGACAGGGCACAGGCGCTTTTTGGGGCAGAGTATGCCAACGTACAGCCACATAGCGGGGCACAGGCAAACATGGCAGCTTATTTTGCCCTTTTGGAGCCTGGAGACACGGTGTTGGGAATGCGTCTGGACCAGGGAGGCCACCTCACCCACGGCAGCCCGGTGAACTTCTCCGGCAAACTGTACAACTTCATAGCCTACGGCGTTGACCGGGAAACGGAGTACGTGGACTATGACGAAGTGGAACGCCTTGCCCAAGAGCACAAGCCCAAGGTCATCGTCGCCGGGTATACAGCTTACCCAAGGACCATCGATTTTCCGAGATTCCGTCAGATAGCCGACAAAGTGGGGGCCACTCTAATGGTGGATATGGCTCATATATCCGGCCTCATTGCAGCGGGAGTGCATCCGTCTCCCCTGCCCCATGCTCAAGTGGTCACATCAACCACGCACAAGACCCTGCGCGGGCCAAGGGGAGCGTTCATACTTTCGACACCGGAGTTGGGGCGGGCAATAGACCGGGCAGTCTTTCCCCAGACCCAGGGTGGTCCTCTCATGCACATCATTGCCGCCAAGGCCGTCGCCTTTAGCGAGGCGGCACAGCCCGAGTTCCGCGAATACCAGCTCTCGGTGGTCGAGAACGCCCAGACCCTTGCCAAAGGCCTTGTAGAAGGCGGCCTGAGGGTGGTATCCGGTGGAACGGACAACCACATGGTACTGGTAGACCTGACGCCTATGGGTGTCACCGGCCAGGAGGCGGAAGCAGCCCTGAGCAAGATGAATATTACGGTGAACAAAAACGCCATACCCTTCGATACCCGCCCTCCCAGAGTCACCAGCGGCCTGCGGTTGGGCACCCCCTCTGTCACCAGTCGAGGGTTCGGCACCCAGGAGATGAGAGAGATAGCACGACTCATCGTAAAGGCGCTGTCCAATATGGAGGATGAGGCGGTAGAGAAGGAGATCAGAGGGGACGTGGAGGCAATGACGTCCAGGTTTATGGTCCCTGGTTTGGACACTTGACAGGATTTCGTTGTCGCCTGACTGGTGCAGTGCTATAATACCCCCACGTCACAAAATGAGATGAGATAGGAGTGGCTTGTTGAATAAGCCGGGAGAATCACGTTGAGATACTACGAACTAATGATGGTGGTGGCACCCCAGGTAGATGAGGAGCAGATATCGGCCACATTGGACCGGGTAAACCACTACGTCAGCGAACGCGGCGGCAGCGTCGTCCGCCAGGAAAGATGGGGCAGACTGAGGCGGTTGGCATACCCAATTAAGAACCACAACGAAGGAAATTACGTGCTTACCCATCTGGAGATGGAACCCCAATACACAAACGACCTGGAAGCCAGCATACTGCTTTCAGAATATGTATTGAGGCATCTCCTGGTTAAGATAGACGCCATTCCGGAAGTAAAAGAGCCGCCGCCAGAGACGACTGCGGAGGTTGCCGCAGTCGTTTCTCCGGAAGCACCCGCAGTTGTTGAAGAGGGAGCCGCTCAGGAAGCCTCAGTTGCTGTTGCAGCAGATGAGCTTGTGGCCCCCATCGAAGACCAGGTCGCCGTCGTTGAGGACGAGCCTGTGGCCCCCGCCGAAGACCAGGTCACCGTCGTTGAAGACGAGCCCGCGGCTCCCGTCGAAGACCAGGTTGCCGTTGTTGAGGACGAGCCCGCACCCACAGATGAGGAGCAAGAGCCTCAGGAGGAAAAGAAAGAGAAAGGCACATAGCAGCCCTGTGGTGCTAAGTGGGACTGGGAAAGGAGCAACGATATGGTTGGATTGAACAGGATGATGGTGATTGGCAATCTTGGGACAGACCCTGAGATGCGCTATACACCCAACGGCAATCCAGTGACATCTTTTCGTATCGCCACCACCAGGACATACACAAGTTCCGATGGGGAAAAGCAGCAAGACACAGAATGGTTTACAGTTGTCGCTTGGAACCAGCTAGCGGAACTATGCAATCAGTACCTGAACAAGGGACGCCGTGCCTACGTGGACGGGCGGCTCCACAGCCATTCCTGGGAGGGGAACGATGGACAGACCCGTTTCCGCAATGAGATTATTGCCGATCGCGTACTGTTCCTTGACAGGCAGTCCACTGGTCAATCCTCTACGGAGGAGCAACAAGGCGAGCCTCCTCTAGAAGCGGAAGATTTACCATTCTAGAAAGCATCCAAATCAGGATATTCCTCGTAAATTAAGTATAGGAGCAACACAAACCAATGGTTAGTAGGTTCAGTCCAGGAAATACAGGAAATACAGGAAATGCCAGAAGACGTGGAAGGCCCAGGTTTTTCACCAGGCGCAGAGTTTGCGGCTTTTGCGTGGATCACGTGTCGGAGATAAACTACAAGGATGTGCCTAGAATTCGCCGCTACATCTCCGAAAGAGCTCGCATGGAGCCGCGACGCAAGACAGGCACATGCGCCAAGCACCAACGTGCTCTTTCCCTAGCAATCAAGAGAGCAAGGCACTTAGCCCTACTCCCATTTATTCAGGGGCAAATTCGCACGGAGAGGGAAGCGTACGCTTAGCCCCCGCCTCTCACCCGTATAGGTTGGTTACTGATGGTGAAACATCGCTCACACACTGCGTGCTAGGTCTACCGTAGATACAGAACAAGAGATATGGCAAGACAGAGAAACCCCGGAATAGTTCGCCCGAGCCAGAGGCGGCACCAGTCCAAGCTGCAAAGAGAGCAAAGCAAACAGCGGGCGCTCATTGTAGCTGGCATCATCGCCGTTCTCTTCATTCTGGCCATTCCAGCTTACGGTTATTGGTCCAATTTCATCGCCCCGCCAAGAAGTGTGGTGCTGCAGGTGGATGATGCTAAATTCACCCTTGGCTTCGTGACCAAGTACCTGAAGGGGCTGGAGGCCCTTGGCGCGCAGGTTGACCTGAGCGTTGAGCCATTCCTGTTGATGCAGCAGTTGCAGCAAGATGAGCTTGTTAGAAGCGGTGCAATTAGCAAGGGCATCACGGTGGACTCCTCAGATGTAGACCAAGAGGTAAGGGACAGAATTATTGGCAGTTCACCAGACCTAATTGATGTTCCTCCAGACCAACTGGACAGGGAGTTCAATGAGGCATACACGCAATTTCTCGACACCTCCAACCTATCTAAAAAGGAGCATCGGAGCTTCGTCGAGGCTTCTCTCCTTCGAGCCAAGCTAAGAGAAGTCCTGGGTGAAGACATCCCAACCGTCGCCAAGCAGGCCAATCTGTCCTGGATAGTCATTTCCTCCAGGCTGTCGGAGGGAGATGAGGCCATTGCTCAGGCCCAGGAATCCGTCCAACAAGTGTCCGTAGGTCTACAGGCTGGAGCGGACTTCGGTGCCCTGGCAGAGGCGTTCTCAGAGGACCGTAACACCGCGGCGAACGGGGGCTTGTACGGCTGGGTCCCAGAGGGTGCCTTCGGTACTCTGGACAAAGACATATTCGCCCTTGAGCCGGGCGAGACAAGCGATGCGGTGAGCACCGGGGACTTCACCTATTTCTTCAAGGTCTCCGAGTTCGAAGAGGAAAAAGACGTAGAACCTGAGATGATGAACCGTTTGAAAGAGGCCGCTCTCCAACAGTGGTTATTTGATGAGCGTGGGAACCACCGCATAAGCTCGTGCTTCGGCAGCGGGTCTGCGGGCGGGGCTTGCGACTGGCAGTACGACTGGTTGGTTAAACAAATTCGTGACTCAGCATTCAAATAATGAAGAATGTAAACCCCAAGGACAGGTCCATAAATGTGGGCCTTTTGGGCCTGGGAGTGGTGGGAAGCGGGGTGCTGAAAGCCCTGACACAGAAGAGTGCGCTCATTACCAAACAGGTAGGGTGTGCTGTTCATATCACCCGAATCCTGGTCAAGGACCAGGATAAACCAAGGGCCGTAGAGGTGCCAAAGGGCCTCTTAACCACTGATCCTTCACATATCCTGGAAGACCCTCAAGTACACATAGTTGTGGAGGCAATGGGGGGAGAAATGCCCGCACTGGACTATCTGCGCAAGGCCCTGCAGGAGGGTAAGTCTGTGGTCACCGCCAACAAAGAAGTGATGGCCAAACACGGCCCTGAGCTGTTGGAGCTTGCCAACAAGAATTGCGTCCAGCTTCTCTTCGAGGCTAGCGTTGGAGGCGGCATCCCCATACTAGGGCCGTTGACCAAGGACCTCAGGGGCAACGAGATAACGGCCATCCGCGCCATTATAAATGGCACCACCAACTACATACTAACCAAAATGACCTACGAGAACATGGAGTTTGATGAGGCACTCAAGGAGGCCCAGGAACTTGGATACGCCGAGGCAGACCCCACCAACGATGTGGAAGGAATCGACGCCGGCTACAAGCTGGCAATCCTGGCCTCGCTTGCCTTTCAGACCAAGGTGGCTGCCAAGGACGTATATCGGGAGGGTATCTCTCGCCTCGCAGCCAGAGACTTCCGCTACGCACGCGAACTGGGGTACGTCATAAAGCTGATGGCCATTGCCAGGAGTGAGGGCGGCCAGTTGGAGGCTCGTGTACACCCGGTACTCATCCCCAAGGAAGCGCCTCTTGCCAAGGTGGATGGTGTGTTGAATGCCGTTGAAGTGGAGGGAGACCTGGTTGGCAGGGTGCTTTTCCACGGCCCCGGTGCCGGTTCAATGCCAACCACCAGTGCTGTGGTGGGAAACGTCCTGGAAGCGGCGTCGAACATCGCCAGGGAACTACCCTCCAGCAGCCTTATTACCCTGGATAGGGTGATGACACTTCGTTCCATTTCCGACCTGGTAACTCGCTATTACATTCGGGTAACCGTGTCAGACCAGGCCGGGGTGCTTGCCCAAATGGCCGCTATACTTGGGAATCTCCAGATAAGCATCGCCTCAGTAATGCAGAAAGAGGCGGACCACAGAGACCAGACAGCGGAGTTGGTCATAACTACACATCCTTCCCGAGAAAAGGATGTCCAACAGGCTTTGAAGGAACTGGAGAAGCTGGAAATGGTGAGAGAGATCGGCAATTTTTTGCGGGTAGAGGAATAGACTCGACCCCTCGACCCAAGAAAGCGTGGATAGTGGATATGAGAGAAGGAGTCCTTAAGAGATACCGGGATTTCCTGGAAATCACTCCCAATACCCCTATGATATCTATGGGAGAGGGAAACACGCCCCTGGTCAGGTCTCGCTTCATAGCCAATGAGCTTGGATGCGGCGAGCTCTATTTCAAGCTGGAGGGATGCAACCCCTCCGGGTCTTTCAAGGACCGCGGCATGGTGATGGCGGTGGCAAAAGCAATCGAGGCGGGCAGCACCGCTATTATGTGCGCTTCAACAGGCAATACCAGCGCTTCGGCCGCAGCCTACGGGGCCTACTGCGGACTGACCACCATCGTACTGGTGCCCAAGGGCGAAATCGCCGCCGGGAAAATGGCCCAGGCCCTGGCCTTCAGACCCAATATAATGGTGGTCAGCGGCACATTCGACCAGGCGCTTACCATGGTACGGACATTCACCGAGAAATACCCTGTTACTCTGGTCAACTCCCTGAATCCATATCGTATAGAGGGACAAAAGACCGCAGCCTTCGAAATCGTAGACGATCTGGGAGACGCTCCTGACTACCTCTTCATACCCGTTGGAAACGCGGGCAACATAACCGCCTACTGGAGAGGGTTCTGTGAGTACAATAGCCTGGGTAAATCCACAAAAAGGCCACGTATGATGGGCTTCCAGGCCGAGGGGTCGGCTCCGATTGTGAGAGGAGAGCCAATCGCAGAGCCTAAAACAGTGGCCTCAGCCATAAGAATCGGCAACCCTGCGAGTTGGAAACAGGCACTGACCGCTCGTGACGAGTCCGATGGTATCATAGACTCCGTGTCAGATGATGAGATTCTCGCAGCCTACAAGATGCTGGCCAGCAAAGAGGGTATCTTTGGGGAACCTGCCTCGGCTGCATCCGTTGCGGGAGTGGCAAAGTTATCCAGAGGGGGGATGGACTTCAGCGACAAGCGCGTAGTATGTGTTATAACCGGCACGGGCCTGAAAGACCCCGACCTGGCTTCTCAGCAAGCCGATATGCCCCTCCAAGAGCTACCGCTGGATTTAGGGGCCATGGAAAAGGCTCTTGAAGAGGTGGTCAAGGAATCATTGAGCCTGAGAGCCAAAGCCATTGAGGTGATACCCTGGTATCCTGAGCCAATTTGCTAAAGTCGATAATGGGGAATCGGACTCCTCGTTTTGGCATCAAATATTACAGTCCCCATTGATCACAGTTGTACGTTAAATAAAAACACAGTTTGAGTGTTCCTCAAATTCAATATATTAAAAACATCAAATGTGACCCTGTACCCTTTTAGGAGTTGAATTTGGACTATTCCTTTAGCATAGAGAGCTTTCAGACCATTGAGGCAGAGTGGGAACACCTTCTCTCGAACAGTGTCGCCAACAATATATTCCTGACCCCATATTGGCAAAAGACCTGGTGGGAAAGCATGCAGACCAGCGGTCAGGAACTCAGACTCGTCAAGCTAATGGAAGACGGCATCACCATAGGAATAGCCCCCCTGCTGAAGAACAACGGACTGATTACCTTCCTGGGTGGGACCGATTTATGGGACATCCATGACTTTATAGTGACAAAGGGCCAGGAGGCCGGGTTCTTCCAAGCCCTCATGTGCTACCTGGAAGACGAGGAATGGTCAGAACTCCGGCTGGAGTCCCTCCTGGAAGGGTCGCCAACCCTGGGCCATCTGCCAGCCCTGGCTCAAAATAAGGGCTACAAAGTAGAGCAGATTGAAGAAGACAATCTCATGGGAGTCACCCTTCCGGACACCTGGGATGAGTACCTCATGGGACTGAGGAAAAAGGACCGCCACGAGTTACGCCGCAAGCTGCGACGTCTTGACGAATCCGTGAATTACAACATCCAACAGCTGAGCGATTTCCAGGGCGTATCTGACGCTATGGATGACTTCCTTGACCTCATGGGACAGAGCAGGGAGGAGAAGTCCGAGTTCCTGACGGAGGACAGAGGGGCTTTCTTCCGTGACATGTCTCTGAAGATGGCCGAGCGCGGTCTCCTGCATCTCTTTTTCCTGGAAGTGAACGGAGTCAGGACCGCTGCGACGGTGTGTTTCGACTACAACAACGTCCTATCTCTATACAATAGCGGCCATAACCTCGATTACGCGGCACTGGGGACAGGGTTCCTTCTGAAGGCACTGTGCCTGAAGAATGCCATCGGCGAGGGCAAGGACTACTTTGACCTCCTCCGCGGCACTGAGCCTTACAAACAGCATCTGGGAGCCACAGGACAGGGGCTGTACCGCCTTTCCATACTCCACTAGTCCATCTGAAACGAACTCTATATGGCAAACCCTTTGCAAAACAATTGCTTCACTGGTGCACTAACCGAAGGTGATTCTATAAAGAGAATCGCGATAATCAGTGTTCACGGGTGTCCTACGGCCCAACTGGGAAGCAAGGATACCGGCGGCATGAACGTATACATCCGCAAGGTTGCCCAGGAATTGAGCAATAGAGGGATATACGTCGACATCTTCACCCGATACCATGACACCAAAGACCCACAGATAGAGCAGGTGGCAGAAAGAGCCAGGGTTATCCACATAAGCGCAGGCAGCTTCTCCGCCGACAAGACCACCATACCCTATCACCTTCCGGAATTCGTGTGCAGGCTCCTTGAGTATACCAAGCAACACGACCTCTCCTATGACTTAATTCACTCACACTACTGGCTATCGGGACTGGTCGGGACCATCCTGGCACGTCACTGGAGCATTCCTCACGTAACGAGCTTCCACACACTGTCTGAGATCAAACGTCAGGCTAGGGTGGGAGAAAGAGAGCCAGCGGAGCGAACCACAGGGGAGACGAAGGTAATGCAATCGGCAGACTCCATAGTGGTCTTTAGCCAACACGAAAGGGACGCCATGATACGGCTCTATGACGCTCCCGACGAGAAGATAGAGATAATCCCCTGTGGCGTCGACGTGGAGCTTTTCAGTCCTTCGGACCAGAAGATAGCAAGACAGAAGCTTGGCCTTCAGGATGGCAATGTGGTGCTGTACGTTGGCAGGCTTGAACCCCTCAAAGGAGTGGATATCCTTCTCAAGGCCGTGGCCCAACTGGAGCAAGGGGAATCTGTTAAAACCCTGATAGTGGGCGGAGACCTGGAGGAAGATTCAGAAATGGGCCGACTGAAGTCTTTGAGCCATGAGCTTGGAATATCCGACCGTGTCAGCTTTCTGGGTAGAATGAACCAGCAAGAGCTTCCAACCTACTATAACGCGGCAGACATATGCGTAGTTCCCTCTTATTACGAAAGCTTTGGTCTGGTGGCACTGGAATCCATGGCCTGCGGCACTCCTGTAATCGCCTCCCGGGTCGGCGGTCTGCCAACCATAGTGAAGGACGGCTTGAACGGTTACTTGATACCGTGGCGCTGTCCCGAACCCTTTGCCGATGGTCTTGACGTTCTTCTCGGCAGTCCAACTATCAGGAACGCCATGGGCGAGGCTTCACGGAAGACTGCTATGTCCATGCGCTGGCCCCTTGTGGTAGATAACCTCATGGATTCCTACCATGCACTGCTGGACCCATCCATTTAATAAGCGATAGGCCTTTTTCCCTACACGCCGGGAAAAGCTATCAAACCTCACGTCTGAGCTTAGGATTGCTTTAAGGCAAGCTCGGCCTTGACAGCTACATGCAATTCCATCAAAGTAGCCGTGCTGACGCAACCTGAACAGTTCGACGAGTCAATGTCTCATCATCCCGAGGGAAACCCACAGTGCTTGACCTGCACAGTCATATCCTCCCGGACGTAGACGACGGCCCCTCCACCATGGAGGAGTCGGTTGAGATGGCACTGATTGCCTACGAGGATGGCACGCGGACCATTGTGGCCACTCCCCACAACCGTGATGTTAATGAGAGGTCATCAATATCCGCGGTAATATCCCTGCTATATCAGCTTAATCAGGAAATCCAGGCGAGGTCCATGTCTCTGAAGATCATCCTGGGTATGGAGAACCACCTGGAGATGGATACACCGGAACAGGTGGCGCAGGGCAAGGCCTTGCCAATCGATGGAACCCATTACATTCTCATTGAGCTGCCATTTGAGTTCTATCCGTTCTATGCAGAAGAGGTGCTGTTCAAATTACAGATCAGCGGCCTACGACCCATAGTGGTACATCCAGAGAGAAATCTAGCTATCCAGGGAAACTCCGAAATCCTAGCTAACCTGGTGAACAGGGGCGTTCTTACCCAGATAACCGCAGGAAGTATCTCTGGTGCTCTGGGCAAAGACTATCAAAAGACCGCAAAGGAGCTTCTTCAGCAGAACCTGGTCCATATTATTGCGTCGGATTGCCATACATCGCGTGGTGTAAGGACTCCTATACTTTCACCAGGAGTAACCGCAGCGGCAAAGGTGGTTGGAGATGAGGCAGCCCGCAAGATGGTAGAGGATATTCCTCAGGCGATTCTTCAAGACAAAATGCCAGACCTGGACTTGCCTTCGATAACCTCAAAGCGGAAGTGGTGGAATTTTCGCCCCTGATCTCTCAGGCGATGCAGAGGAATCTGACCAGTCTGAGGCATAGGGTTGGCACCGGCTCTATGCGCCTGAGGATAAAGTACACCAGGTATGTCGACAAAATGGCAATGACCGCCCCGCCTACGACATCAAGGGGATAGAATACTCCGGCGTAAACCCTGGAGAACCCATATACAAAGGCACCTATATACATGACGGTGCCAATGCGCTTGTTAACCACCCACACACCCGTTGCCATGGCAACTGCGACCGTAACGGGGTTGGCCGGGAACGAGGAGTCTGTGGGGGGGTAGAACAGAAGCTCCACATCCAAGGAATCAAAGGGACGGGGACGAAAGTAGAACACGTTGGATATCTTCACAAAAGTGCTGGCTATCCCCACGGTTATCCCAGCCAGCATCACGCCTCTCTGATGCCGCTCCCGCATGGACTGGTCCGTCCAGCCAAACCAGAGTCCCAGAAGGACAACGGAGAATACCACAGGGATCAGGTAGTCGCTGACCACCCACTGCACCAACCTATCGAAGGTGGATGAGGTGCCAACCCAGCCATTTATCCAGAGGAATATTTCCGCGTCAACCTGCGATATAGTTTCCATGCCATGCCCAGATTATTCGATAGAGCTTGAAAAAAGGTGGTCTCTCTAAGGGACGTCAGGCCGTCAGTTGTGTCGACCGTGTTGTCAAGCGACTTCCTGTTGAAATTGGTGAACGAAGTAACCGCAAACGTAACCAGCAGAGCTAGAAAACCGCCGAGGACGAAAAAACCGAATTGGGATGCTCCGGCGATGCCTCCTCCAGTGTCAGGGAGATTCCTATCCCCGTCCCAGAAGAACCACGCCAGGGAGCCCAGTATCACTCCGATACCGAGTGCGGCTGAAAAGCGCCTGTTCCCTATGAAAAGCAAGCCCTTCAGCCCGCCATAGGCAGCAGCCACCTGCACCACGCTGCAACACACTAAGAACACAAGAATCAGATATTCCTGGCCTAAGGTCATTCTTCAAACCCCTGCTTTCAAAAAGCACCTACTTGCCAAGAGAGTACACCATGTATTCCTTTTCGGACAATAAGCAGTCCCCGCTACCGCCACTAGCGCGAAGCCTTTGCCGCTGTGGTCGAAGCGAGGGTACACCAGTGCAGATACTTGGGTATTCTGCCCCGAATGACATCGAAGTAAAGCCGCTGCAGTTCTTTTGTAATCTGGCCGATCTCACCGTCGCCAATCTCGATGTTATCGATAGACCCCACAGGAGTGAGATGAGCAGCTGTGCCCGTGAGGAAGCACTCATCGGCGTTGTAGAGTTCGCTACGCCGCATGCTTCTCTCCATCGTTTCCAAACCCAGTTCATTCTTGGCGATCCGAATCACCGCGTCCCTGGTAATTCCCGCCAGTATGTTGTCGGAGACGGAGGGAGTTATCAGCTTGCCGTTCATCACCATGAATATATTCTCACCTGCACCCTCCGAGACATAGCCCTCATTGGTAAGGAGAATGGCCTCATCAAAGCCCGCCAGAGTGGCCTCCGTCTTGGCCAGGATGCTGTTCACGTACAGCCCCCCTATCTTGTTCCTCGGGGGTATCATGGTGTCCTCCATACGCCGCCAACTGGATGTGCAGCACCTGGCAGCTGCATCAAGGTCAAGGTAAGCACCAAGAGGAATGGGGAATATCACCAGTGAGTCAGACAGGTCCTGGAGTTTGAGGATGGCCACCCGCTCTTCACCTTTGAAGGCCAGTGGACGTATGTAAATGTCCTGCTGGTATCCAGACCGTCCCAGCAAATCCAGGGTGATGCTGCTCAATTCCTCCGCTGTGTGTGGAACCTTGATGCGCATTATCTTGCAGCCCTGTAGAAACCGCTCGTAGTGCTCCTTGAGCCGGAATACGTACAGCTTTTCCTGTTCGGGATTCCAGTTCCCCCTGATACCTTCAAAGACGGAGGTGCCGTAGTGGAGGGCGTGGGTCATCACTCCTACCTTCGCCTCAGCTAATGGCAGAAATTCTCCGTTCATGAAGGCATAGGTCATTCGCTTGGCTCCTTATTCCAGAAACTGGAGGCATTATATACACGCACCAATATCAAGACAATCCCCGCTGGCAACTCTTGACGTGTAGTCGACAAGCTGAATTAACCCAGAAGCTCCACGTAAAGGGCCTCTGTTTCATTCGAGGGGTCGGTGCCAAGCTCATCTGCAAGCAGCCCCCGAAGGCTATGATAGACGATAACAGCTTCCGATGGATTGCCTATTGCCACGTGGGAACGCATGAGAAGCTGGTGGCTGATTTCTCGAAACTGGTCCAGGGCTACAGCTTCCATCGCGGTCTCTATGGCCAGCGCTGGTTCGCCTGCCAAAAGCCACATCTGGGACAGGCAATCCAATGGCAAGTATATGTGCCACTCAGGCGCGAATCAGGGGAGATTCTAACCTTCGTGGTCCTTGAATACGAGTCGCTTCAGAGCTCCCAGCACATTCGTACCACCGTGAAGAATCGGTACCAGAAGAAAAATAGGCGGTCCTACCAAGGTGGCAACTGCAAGAGCGAGCCATTGCTCCTCTCGAATCCCCCATATATAGAACTCGACCATCCCATATATGAAGACGGCTGCGACCAAAAACGCAATGACCTCAAACATTGGATTTCGTCCTCTCGGTTCCATTCTAGTGTGGTGTTACAATAACGGCTTTACAAAGAGCGACCTTTTCCAAGATAGCGTCCACCATCTTGG